>JACCSI010000270.1 GCA_013813075.1 Acidobacteriota bacterium
GTCCATGACGTACCCGCCGCCGAATTTGAGATCTTGGCTGCCCGTCCGGCTAGGAAGGTAGTACGTCGCCGTCAACAATCCCTGCGGCCTGAACGGCTTGCTATCGAACGCATCCCATCCGGCACCGCTGTTCTGATTGGTGGCGACGTCGTGCCGGGGTGGGTTGGCGAAGGCGTTCACGTTCGGCACCATCGGCCAGTCGAAGCCATGGAACCCGTAACGCACGTCGGTGAAGAACCGGTTCGACCACACCCGCTGCCACTGCACCTTGCCGGTCCAGTAGGGGCTGTCCTGCTCGAGCACCGATTCGAGCGGCGTCGTCGCCGACAGCCCGCGCAACGGCTTGTACTTGTAACCCCACTGGTAGTGCGCGGCAATCGTGTCGTTCTGCGACAGCTTGTAGGTCAGCTTGACCGGCGCTTCGTGGAAGATGCCGAGATCGGTGGCAATCTCACGCGAGATGCCCGACACAATCTTGTCAATTTTGAAATAGTTGTAGGCCAGGAAGAACCACAGCCGGTCGCGCTTGATTGGACCGCCGATGTCGGTGTGAATTTCGCCGAAGAACACATTCGGGTTACCCGTAAAGCCCCGTGCCGCCGTCTCGTCGTCGAGATTGTCCGAGACCAGCGACTCGGGCTGGAACGCGAAATTGTTCAAGCTGCGGAACGTGTTGCCGCCGCTCTTGATGGTCAGCGCAATCGCCGCACCAGGGCTGTTGATCTCGACGTCACCGCCGGCGGCGCTCACCGCAATTTCTTCCATCGACAATGAGTTCGGATAGTTGCCTTCGGACTGAATGCCGTCGATGGTGAACTGGCTTTGACCGCGAATGCCGAAGCCTTCGTATCCGATCGCCTGGCTCTTATGGCTGCCGCCGACGTCGTAGCCCTGCATGCGCACGCCAGGCGCCTGTGACAGCACCGCCCACATGTCGGTGGCCGTCGGAATGCTCGTCAACTTTTCCGCGTCGAACGTGGTGCCGACCGACGTCGTCGTGACGTCGACCACCGGCGATTCACCGGTGACCGTGACCGATTCCTGCAGCGTCGCGACCTGCAACTGCGCGTCGACGGTAAGCGTTTGCCCGAGGCGCAGCGTGACGCCCTCGCGGGCCAGCGTCTGGAACCCGGCCAACTCGAACGACACGGCATAGACGCCGCCGGGCAGCGCCGGGAACCGGTAGCGGCCGTCCACCTCGGTGACGGTGGTCTGTGTCCCAATCAAGGTCGGCGAACGCACGGTGACGGTGACTCCCGGGAGCACCGCGCCCTGCGCGTCGACGACAACCCCGTTGACGCGCGCTTGCTCAATTTGTGCCAATGCGGGCGCGGCATAGGCGAGTCCGGCGACGAGAATCACGGCAAACGGGTGCAATAGCTGGCTCACTACCCCTCCTATGCTGTTGGCGTCAACACGAGACGCATTTGTGATTGTTCCTGGCGCCGAGTTTTTCGAGGAGCGCGATGGTCTCGGGAAACGGCTGCACGCGTTGCACCGGTCCGTTGGCCAGATCCACCGTGGTCTGACCGGCGCGATTGACGCTGGTCACCGTCGCGCCCTTGGAGACGAGGTACAGGAGCATGGCATTATCGCCCCGGGACGCGGCGTGATGCGCGGCGGTATTGCCATCGGCGTCACGCGCATTGACGTCCTGACCGGCCTCTTCGACGAGGTATTTCACTGCCGCCAACATCCCGCCGGGCGCCACGTGATGCGAGTTGCCGGCAAATCCGAAGCCGTAGCCGACACCGGCGGCCGCATGGAGCGGTGTCACGTGCGGGCCGCCGATCGGGAGCGGCGGCAACCCCGACGAGTCCCCGGATGGTTGCGTGGGATCTTCCGGGTTGCGCCGCGGTGGCGTTTTCATGGTCGGAATCGACGAATCCGCGCCGCGCGCGACCAGCAGCGTCATCGCCTCCACATCGCTGGCGTAGGCGGCACGCCAGAAAGGTGTGGCGCCGGCTTCGTCCACGCTCGACTGGTCGAAGTTGTAACTCGAATACCACACCTTGCGATTGACGCGCGCGTTGGGATCAGCGCCCTTGTCGAGCAGCAGGGTCAACAGGTCGAGATAGGTGCGCGACTGCTGCAGATGCGCCCGCGGCTGTGGGTATGCCGCAATTGGCGCCCACTGCACGTTGAGCGTGGCATAGAGAGGCGAGACACCCGCCTCGGTGACCGCGTTGGGATCGGCCCCACGTTCGAGGAGTGCGGCCGCAATGTCGAAATGGCCGTTGATGATCGCCACCACCAGCGGAGTCGCCCGATCGGCAGGGCTGACCGCATTGACGTGGGCACCGCCGGCGAGTAACGCCCGCACCGCGCGCGCACTGCCCTGCCGCGCGGCGAAGTGCAAGGCCGTCAATCCGCCTTGCGCACCGATCAGTTCGGTGTAGCGAAATGGACGAGTCGAACCGGCAATGTCGGCCCGCTCGGGAGCAGCCGCTGCGGGCTGTGGACGCCGGTCGGCATCGCTCGGCGCGGTCAGCGCGCGCAAATCCGCCACCGCCGAGGTGATCGACGCGTCGGCGCCGCGCGCCAGCAGCAGCGTGACCACTTCCGCGCGATCGTGCCCTGCCGCCACCATCAAGGGCGTCTGGCCGTAGGCGGCCTCTTTGACGTTGACGTTGGCCCCGCTTGCAATCAGGCGGCTGACGCCTTCCGGATCGCCGGCGCGTGCCGCCAGCATCAACGCCGTGGCACCGGTGGCCGTGGTGGCGTTCACGTCCGCGCCCCCGGACACCAGCGCGCCGATGAGATGCACGTGGC
>JACCSI010000272.1 GCA_013813075.1 Acidobacteriota bacterium
CCACGCGAAGGGCTCATCGGCCGTCGAGGGGTACGTCGATCAGGTGTGGGGTCGGCAGCCCGTTCCGCAGGCTGCGCGTCGGTGGCTCGGGGCGATCGCGCGTTGGGCGCGGGGCGTTGCGCTGCGACGGGGTCGTCTTCATCCTCGACATCGCGCGGCAGGCCTTCGAGCTGGTCGAGAAACAGCAGCGAGTGCATCGAGGGGATTTCAAATTTGCGTCCGCAGGTCTTGCAGACGACTTCATCGTCGACCCGAATCAAATGATCGCGCAGCTTCGCAAACTTGGCGCGGTCTCGCTCATCCGCGCCCGACGGGATCCGGTCTTTCTTAGTTCGGCGTACCCAGCGCACCGTGTACTCGTTCGCGCGACGACACTTCGTGCACGTCAAATGCTCGGGGCGGTTTTCGTTTCTGTCGGAGAAGAAGGAACGTTCGTCGAGAGCCACGGCGCGATCATACCCTGCCCGGTGAGGCCACGCGCAGCGTCACAACTCAGCAGTGGGTGTTAAGCGCGACAGGACGCGTGTGCGGCGTCGTCTCACACCGTTTGGCGAGAGTGACGGCCGGACCCGTCGTATGATCACAGGGCCGCCCATGGCTGACCCGTCCTCACCCGCCGCGTTCCCCACAGCATTACCGGTTCTCCCGCTCCGTCGGACGGTCGCGTTCCCGCTGACGCTGCAACCGCTCGCCGTCAATCGGCCGATGTCGGTCGAGGCGGTCAACATGGCGCTCGCGGGGGACCGCCTGGTGCTCTTGCTGCTCCAACGGGGCGACGACGAGGACCCCGACGTCGAGAAGATGCACGACATCGGAACAATCGGCATCGTGCGTCAGATGGCCCGGGGGCCGCAAGGCCTCAACATCATCGTTGAAGGCATGGCTCGTGCGCGTACCGAAAAGATCGTCGCTGAAGCGGGCATGCTGCGGGCGACGCTGCGGCTTGCACCTGAGGAGGTGCAAAAAACGGTTGAAGTTGACGCGTATGTGCGCCGCATTCAGGAACTCGTCGATCGCGCGTTATCGCTGACGTCCGGACTGGCGCCCGAAGTGCGCCAGCTGGTCGCCGGCATCGAAGACCCGATGCGGCTGTCGTATCTGCTCGGGACGATGCTGGATCTGAAGGCCGAAGAGAAGCAGCAACTGCTCGAGGCCGACCCGCTCCCCACAAAACTCGAACTGGTGCACTCGCTCCTGACGCGGGAGGTTTCGGTCCTCGAGCTGAAAGGCAAGATCGAGTCACAGGCGCAGCAGGAGATGACCGACGCCCAGAAACAGTATTACCTCCGCCAGCAACTGAAAGCTATTCAGGAAGAGCTCGGCGAAGGGGAAGGCGGCGACGTCAAGGACCTGCGCGCCCGCATCGAAGCCGCCACTCTGCCGTTGCACGTCAAGGTGGTCGCGGATCGCGAGCTCGACCGCCTGGCCAGGATGGGACCGGCATCCCCCGAGTCCCAGATGATTCGTACCTACATCGACTGGATTCTCGAGCTGCCGTGGAACAAGGTCACGGAAGATCGCATCGATCCCCTGGAAGCGCGCCGCGTGCTGGACGAAGATCACTACGACCTCGACAAGGTCAAGGAACGCATCGTCGAATACCTTGCGGTCAGGAAGCTGAAGGGCGACATGAAAGGGCCGATACTGTGTTTCGTCGGCCCGCCCGGCGTCGGCAAGACCTCGCTCGGCCACTCCATTGCGCGCGCCATGCAGCGCAAGTTCGTGCGCATCTCGCTCGGCGGCGTGCGCGACGAGGCGGAAGTTCGCGGCCATCGCCGCACCTACATCGGGTCGATGCCGGGACGCATCGTGCAGGCGTTGCGACAGGCAGAGTCGGCCAACCCGGTCTTCATGCTCGACGAGCTCGACAAGATCACGTCCGGCTACCAGGGTGACCCCGCGGCGGCACTGCTCGAAGTGCTGGACCCGGCACAGAACAACACTTTTCGCGATCACTACATGGAGATGCCGATCGACCTGTCGAAAGTGCTCTTCATTGCGACCGCGAACCAGATGGGTCCGGTGCACCCGGCGCTGCGCGACCGCATGGAGATCGTCTATCTCTCGGGGTATACGGAGGACGAGAAGGTCGGCATTGCGCGCCGCTATTTGATCCCGCGTCAACTGACAGAGCATGGCCTCGCGGTCGACTCGGTCACGATCACGGACGAGGCGCTGCGCGCGGTCATCAGCGAATTCACGCGCGAGGCCGGCGTTCGCAATCTCGAGCGATTGATTGGTACCATCGCGCGCAAGATCGCGGCACGCGTCGCCACCGGGGGCCCGGCCCAGAGCGTCGTCGAAGTCACCGAGCTCGAAACCTACCTGGGACCGGCACGCTTCAAACGCGAAATCGCCTTCCGCGTATCACGGCCAGGCGTCGCCACAGGTGTCGCGTGGACCGAGTCGGGCGGCGATGTCCTGTTTATCGAGGCGAGCCTGCTGCCCGGGGGACATGGGCAATTCATTCTCACCGGTCAACTGGGCGAGGTGATGCAGGAATCGGCGCGCGCGGCGGTCAGTCACATTCGCGCCAACGCGCGTTCGCTTGGAGTCGAGGCGAATTTTCTCGAGGGCCGCGACCTGCATGTGCATGTGCCGGCTGGAGCCATCCCGAAGGACGGTCCTTCGGCCGGCGTGACCATGGCGACGGCGATACTCTCGGCGGCGCGCAATGTCGCCGTGAATCCGGAAGTGGCGATGACTGGCGAGATCACCCTCACCGGCCTCGTGTTGCCGGTCGGCGGCATTCGCGAAAAGGCGCTCGCGGCCAAGCGGTTTGGCATGAAGACGTTCGTGCTTCCGGCACTGAACGAACCCGATCTCAAGGAGCTGCCGGAGGAAATTCGTAAAGACATGCGATTCGTTCCGGTCGCGACGCTCGAAGAGGTGCTGGCGATCGCACTGCCCTCACCGGCCAGGGAGTCGAGCGAAATGCCGGTGTCCGCTGAGCCACTCTGACGCGCGACCTGGGCCCGTTTGACCACCCTGGTCTTTTACGTTTCCGGCCACGGCTTTGGCCATGCGTCGCGTGACATCGAGGTCATCAACGCGCTCCTCACACGACGGCCGGACCTGCGTATCATCGTGCGCACCACCGCCGCATCCTGGCTGTTCACGCTCACCATCCGTGGCTCGGTTGAGTATCACCGCACCGACACCGACACGGGCATTGTGCAGATCGACAGCCTCCATCTCGATACCGGGGCCACCGTCCTCAGGGCACAGGAGTTCATGCGTTCATTCGACGATCGCGTGGTGGCAGAGGCCGCGTTCCTCCATCACCAGGGGGCGTCGCTGGTCATTGCCGATCTGCCGCCGCTCGGCATTGCCGCCGCCAGTCGCGCCGGCGTCCCGGCCGTCGCGCTCGGTAATTTCACGTGGGACTGGATCTACTCCGCGTATCCGGGCACTGACGACCTCGTGCAATCGATTGGCGAGATCTACGCGCACGTCAATCTCGCCCTGCGCCTGCCGATGTCCGGCGGCTTCGCGACATGCTCGAACATCATCGACCTCCCGTTCGTGGCCCGGCGTTCGTCGCGCGATCCGCGGGAGACACGTCGGGCGCTCGCCCTGCCGGAACGCGAACGGCTGGCCCTGGTGTCGTTTGGCGGCTACGGCCTCGAAGGACTCGACCTTGAAGCCCTGAGTCGGCTCGAGGGTTACGTCGCCCTGGTCAGCGGCAGCGTGCCACTTGCCGACCTGCCCGACGGTCTGCGCGGCGGGCGGCGCGGAAGCCTGCTCCCGATCGATGAACGCGAGATGTACGGCTCGGGGCTCCGCTACGAAGATCTCGTGCGAGCGGTCGATGTGGTCGTCACCAAACCGGGCTACGGCATCATCGCCGAGTGTCTGGCCAATGACACGGCGCTGCTCTACACATCTCGCGGACACTTCATCGAGTACGACGTCCTGGTCGCGGCGATGCCGCAACTGCTGCGCGCCGGCTACGTCGGTCACGCCGACCTGTTTGCCGGACGCTGGCAACCTCACCTCGACGCGCTGCTCGCTCAACCCGAGCCGCATGCACGTGCCAGCGTCAACGGTGCCGACATCGCTGCCGAGTTGTTACTGGATCTGCTCTGAGGCTGCCCCCTTGTCGTTGCCGGGCCGACGTGGGAGCGCAAGGGACTGAATCTGGGTGTAGTGTCTAGCGCGATGATTCCGGTCAATCCGTTTCCGTCAGCTCCATCCAAGCGTTCCTATGTCTCTGGTGAGGCGGCGGCCGACCGGATGCGGGTGGCCTATTTCAGGGCTCCGGACAGCGATCACCTGCACGCCGCCGTCTGGTTCGGGCCGGGCACGGAGGGACCACCCGACTCGGTGCACGGAGGGGCGATCGCCGCCGTCCTCGACGAAGCCATGGGCGGCGTGTGTTGGATGAACGGTCACCCGGTGGTGGGCGCGCGCATCACCATCAATTACCTGCACCTGACGCCTCTCGGGTTCGAGGGGCGCGTCGAATCGTGGATTGAGCACATCGACGGGCGCAAGATTTCCATCAAATCGAAGCTCACCGGCAACGGTGGGAGGGTGCATGCGGAAGGAGACGGGCTGTTCATTCAGCTGCAACCCGAGCAGCAAGCACGATTCGATGAGGCGCGGGCGCGTCGTCGCGACGGGTGATGGCCTCCGAGCCACGGAGACGAAGGGCAGAAAAGAGACACGGCGCAGAGATTCTTGAGACTTCTCTGCGCCGTGATTCGTGCCCGGTGAGGCTCCGCGGTGCGGTGGTCTGGTCTTAGTCCTTGACGCAGGTCACCAGCGTCCACATTTTCGGAATATTCACCTTCTCGATCGAGATCGGCGTGAGACTGGCTTGCGTGAGGAAGGCGTTGAGATCGAGATCCGACTTGAAACCGATGTGCACCGTCAGCGGCGAGATCGCGGTCTCAATGCGGGACATGATCGGGTTCGCGCTCTTGAAGTGATTCAGAATCACAATGCGACCACCGCGACGGCAGACGCGGCGCATCTCTTGCGCCACCTTGACCGGGTCCGGAACGACGCTAATCAAATAGGGCGCATAGACGATATCGAACGACTCGTCCGGAAACGTCATCTGGGCGGCGTCCATTTCGGCGACGCGGCAGTTCCGCAGACCCTTGTTCGTGATGCGGTCGCGGGCTTTATCGAGCATCGGGGTGGAGAGATCGACCCCGGTGACGGCACTGCTCGATGGATACATGGAAAGATTGATGCCGGTGCCGACGCCCACCTCCAGCACCGATTCGCCCGGTTGAATCTTCATTTTGCGAATCGCTTCGATTCGGCCCGGATGAAGCGTCGGTCCAAAGACCCAGTCGTAAACAAAGGCAAGATTCTCATACACGCCGGCAACGAAGTCGTTCTCGACGACCGTGACCGACAGCGCTCGGGTCGCCGCGTCACCGCTGACACTGTCGCGCTCGCGCTGGTGATCGAATAACGCCATTCCTAAACCCTCCGCTCGGCGGCCGTGCCGAACGCTGCAATCACATGACTCCCCGAGCAAAACGCAAGAATCGGGCCGGACCCGCACTATATCAGATGTGTCTAAATGAACCGATCAAGGGTCCGCAGCGCCAGACTCAGGCGCCCGGACGGCGCCGACACGTGCAGCCCCTGGACCATTGAGCGCAACGCGCTACCAAGCTCCTGCGCGATCTCGATGCCCTCCTGACTTGCGGCGCCGTCGTCCTTGGTTCGTTGCATCCTGTGCAGCAGCGGTTCGGGCACGGTCGCGCCAGGAACCTCGTTGGCCATGAACTCGGCGTTCAACACGCTTTCGAACGGCCACAGACCAGCCACGATGGGAATCCTGAAGCGCGCGATGCGGTCCATGAACCGCTCCATGGCCCCCACGTCGAAGACGGGACGCGTCACGGCAAACTCGGCGCCGGCGTCGACTTTGAATTCGAAGCGCCGCAATTCCGCGTCCAGATCGTCGGCCGCCGGGTTGACCATCACCCCGACATGAAACGCGGTCGGCTCGCCAATCGGCTGGCCGCCCACGTCCAGACCATGGTTGAGCCGGGTAAGGACGTTGGTCAGCCCGACCGAATCGACGTCGAACACGGCGGTCGCATCCGGGATGTCGCCCAGCGTGCGCACGTCGCCAGTGATGCCAAGCAGGTTGCGGAGCCCCATCGCGTGGGCGCCGAGCAAGTCCGACTGGATCCCGAGCAGGTTCTTGTCGCGACACGAATACTGCAGCAGTGTTTCGACGTGCGCTTGCTGTTGTACGAGGACGGCGAGGGATAACGCGCTCATGCGCGCGCCGGTGCGCAGACTGTCGAGGACCGTCACCACGTCGACGCGGCGTCCGGCGAGCAGCTTGGCCTCGTTGAGCGCCTCCGCACACGCGAGCCCACGCGGCGCCACCAGCTCGACGCCAAAGACGAAGTCCCCATTCGCCAGTTTGGCAGCGAGCGGTGATTTTTTCTCACGCGGGACCGGCGTCAGCGCGTGCGGCGCCGCGGCCACCGAAATGGCCCGCGTGTCCGACTGGCCGGCGGCCCGCCCTGCTGCCGGCGCGGCCCGACGCACCGCGGCACTGATCTGCCGGATGTGTTCGGGTGTCGTGCCGCAACATCCGCCAACGAGCCGCACTCCCTGCGCGATGAAGCGGCGCGCATACGAGGCCATGTATTCGGGCGAGCAGAGGTAAATGTTGCGACCTTCGATGTCGCGCGGTTTTCCGGCGTTGGGCAGGGCGGAGAGCCGCGCCTCGGTGACGGCGGCGAGACGTTCGATTGATTCCAGCATGGGCGCAGGCCCGACGCTGCAATTGACGCCGACGACCGCCGCGCCGCGCGCCAGCAGCAGCGGCGCGAATTGCTCGGGCGGGGTGCCATCGAGGCTGTTGCCGTCTTCTTCCGTGGTCATCTGCGCCACGATCGGCAGATCGCACAAGCGGCGCACAGCGGCAATGGCCGCGCCGATTTCGTTGAGGTCGCGAAAGGTCTCGAGCATGAACAGGTCAACACCGCCCGCAACGAGCGCAGTCGCCTGTTCGGTGAAGTACTGCTCCGCCTCGTCGACGCCCGTTTTGCCCCACGGCTCGATGCGGATGCCCAGCGGGCCGATCGCGCCGGCGACGTAGGCCTTGTCCCCAACGACCTTGCGGGCAATGCGCGCACCTTCCAGGTTGATCGCGCCGACCTTGTCGCTCAAGCCAAACGCGCGCAGCTTGATGCGGTTAGCGCCGAACGTGTTGGTCTCGATGATGTCGGCGCCGGCGCGGACGTACTCCGCGTGAACGCTGCCGACGAGGTCCGGATCAGAGAGATTCAGCGATTCGAAGCAGCGGTTGATGAATACGCCCTTCGCATACAGCTGCGTCCCCATCGCGCCATCGCAGACCAGCACGCGTTCGTCAATCGCGTCGAGAAACGGCTTGAGTGTCACGTCACGCCTCTCCGGTCGCATGAGCTTCCCACGCGAACGTGTCGGACTCGACGAGAAGATAGCCGCGATTGACGCGATCGACACACACCGTCGCAATTCCCGCGCGCGTGAACGCCGCGTGCACGTGATGGTGACCAAAGCAGTGCAGGCGTGGCTGCAGGGCGTCGGCCAGTTCCGCAATCGGTACCTTGCCGACGTCGCGCCGCCACCGCTTGGACGGGGTTGCAGACGAGGGAAGTTCGGTCCAAAAGGGTTTGGGGGCTTCGTGCGTCAGCAACACGTCCACCCGGCCCAGCGCCTGACCCGCCTCCACCTCTTCGCGCACGAAATGCCGACGCTTATCATCTTTGGGGTTGCGCGGGAGTTGCGAGACGGGGGTGTCGAACCACGTCGGCGCGAAGGTGCCACCGACGCCCGCCACCGTGACGCCCCCCACGCGAATCATCGTGCCGTTTGGAATGTAATGCAGATTGGCCACGCTATCCGTCCCGCCGCGAAACGCGTCGATCCGGTCGAACGACTCGTTGTTGCCCTTGATCCAATAGAGCGGCGCCACGGGCGTTGGATACGCGCCGGTCGTACTCGCGACGTCCCCCACGCACAGCCAGAACGGGATCTCAGGATGCCGCCGCAGGATTCGCTCGAGCGCGATGAAGTTACCGTGGATGTCGCCGACGATGCCAAAGGGTGGTGACAAGCGACTATTCGCTACCTCGAAGAGGGGGGCGGGACAAGCAGCTCCGTCTTATCCCACACGAAGTCTTCTTTGCTGTACACGGCAAGCTCGTAGTCCTTACCCATGAAGATCGCCGACACCGGGCACGCTTCTTCGCAATAGCCGCAGAAGATGCAGCGCGTCTTGTGAATCTGATACACCGACGCGTAGCGAGGTCCAGCCATCACCGATCCGTCATTCTCGGACGCCTCGAGGTAGATCGCATCCGCGGGGCACGCCACCGCGCACAAACCGCACGCCACGCACTTCTCCAGGCCGTTTTCGTCCCGCATCAGCACCTGTTTCCCGCGGTATTTCGGAAACATCGGCACTTTCTGGTCCGGATAGTTGACGGTGATGGGATTGCGAAACAGGTGCCGGAATGTGAGTGCAAAGCCTTCAATGAGCGGACGGATCATGGAGTAAATTGTACATCGCTTTCGGCGATACCTTGCCCCTGATGCCCCAAGACGCGCGGCTCCTGTCGGCCGAACAGTTCCTGCTGGCGACGCTCGTCGGCAAACTGGCCGTGATGGCGGCGCTGGCCACGACGCTCGCGCGATACCGCCGGTTCCGCCACATTTTGATCTTTGAGCGGCGCGGCTGGCCGGATCGTCTCGCGTTTGCTCTCGGCCTCACCATCCCGCTCGCCCTTGGCGTCGTTTCCCGGATGCTGCTCAATTACGACGCGGCGGATTTGACGCTCGAAGGCGCGTTTCTCGCCGGGCTGATCGCCGGTCCCTATACCGGTGCGATTGTCGGCGCCGCGATCGCGTTTCCCGGATTTTTAAACAACGAATGGGGCGCGATTCCGTTTGCGGTCGGCTGTGGCTTCACGGGCGGCGGGTTGCGCGAGGGGTGCCCGAAAGAACACATCTGGAACTTCTCCCCCTTCGTCTTCTTCAGCCTGCCGCGGTACGCATGGCGTATGCTGCGCGGCTTCGTGATCGAATGGCAGGTGGCGCTGCTGTTGGTGCCGATCGGGCTCGAGGCCATCCGTCAAGCCGTCGGCACACGCTTCGGCGAGCAACGCCTGTTCTATTTCGACTCGCCGTCCCCCTGGCTGACGGTAATGATCTACCTGGCCACTGTGCTCACTGTCTCCATCCCGATCAAAATCTGGAACAACGCGAGAATCGAACATCGTCTTCAGGAGCAGGAAAAGCTGCTGTTACGGGCGAAGGTCGAAGCGCTCAAGAGCCAGATCAACCCACACTTCCTGTTCAACACGCTCACGTCGGTATCGTCGCTGATCCGCTCGCAGCCCGACACCGCGCGGACGGTCATCCTGAAGCTGTCCGGACTGCTGCGCAAACTCATGCGAAGTCAGGAGCAGTTCGTGACATTGCGGGAAGAGCTGGAATCGATCGACGAGTACCTTGATATCGAGGTGATTCGTTTTGGCCCACGGCTGGGTGTCCGCAAAGAAATCGACCCGGCGAGCCTCGAGGTGATCGTGCCGAGCATGATCCTGCAGCCATTGGTTGAAAACGCCATCAAACATGGGCTGACGCGCAAGGTCGGCGCCGGGCACATCACCCTGCGCAGCCGTCTGCACGGAGAGCTTCTGCTGGTGGACGTCGAAGACGATGGCCTCGGCATTTCGGACGAACGGCTGCAAACGGCGATGTCGAGCGGCATCGGCTTAACCAACGTCCACGAGCGCCTGCGCGTCATTTACGGTGCCACTGGGCGCCTGGAATTGCGCGGATCGCCCGGCAAAGGGGCGATTGCGCACCTCGAGATCCCGCTGCTGGTCGCGCAAGAGCAGGCCAGCGCGTGATGGCCGGCGCGTCACTGACCGCGATCGTGGCGGACGACGAGCAGCTGGCGCGCGAGGAGTTGTGCTTTCTGCTCGGCAAAATTGATGGCGTCGAAGTGCTGTCCCAGGCGGCGGATGGCGTGCAGGCGTTCGAGGACATCTCGCGTCTGTCGCCGGACGTCGCGTTCCTGGATGTGCAAATGCCTGGCCTGACCGGTTTCGAAGTCGCCCGCCGGCTGCTCGAAAGTGGAACCGACCTGGCGGTGGTGTTCGTGACCGCTTTCGACCACCGCGCCGTGGAGGCCTTTGAAGTGAACGCCGTGGACTACGTGCTCAAGCCGGTCGAACCGAACCGACTGGAGCAGGCCGTCCACCGGGTGCGCAGGCGGCGCGCGGAACAGCCGTTGGGCGACCAACTCGAGAAGCTCGTCCGGATGATGGCCGGCCAGAAAGACCGCCGCAACCAGATTGCGGTCAAAATGGCCGATCGCATCGTCCTGGTGCAGACCGAGGACATCATCTACGCCTCCCTGATGGAGGATTCGATTAGTATTGTGACGGGGCAGGTCTCGGGAACGTCTAACTATCGGACGCTCGACGAGTTGCAGACCCGGCTGGATCGCGAGGTGTTCTGGCGGGTTCATCGATCGCACCTCGTCAATATCAATCAGATCAAGGAGATCGTCCCTTGGTTCAGCAGGAACTACATCCTCAGGATGAAAGACACGGCGGCGACGGAAATTCCGGTCAGCAGGTCGCAGACCCGCCGACTGCGGGAATACTTGAAGTTGTAGGCACTGAGGAGACGCCGTCGCCCGCCGATGGCGCACAGCCGGTACTTGCCGGGTTCGAGCCGCGCTTTGACCCCCCTCCAACCGTGGGATTTAGCGGCGACGGCCGTTTCGAGGCGCCCGTCGCGATGCTCGAGCGCACCGCTCATGGCGGGTCAGCCCTTGATCGCGCGTTCCCGCCAGAGCAGGCAGCGGCCATTCGCATCGAAATGAACGACCGCTCGTCGCTGATGGTCCGGCGTCTCGAGTTGTGGCGCGACGAGTTTATCGCCTGGGTGAAAACCCTGGCATCGGCCGCCGTTTACGCCACGCTGATCGTGACGTTCGGGTTTCAGGTGGCGCGGGTCGAGGGTCAGAGCATGGCCCCGACGCTCGCGGACCAGGATCGGTTAATCGTCAACAAGCTCGCCTATCGCCTGGCGGACCCTCAACGCGGCGACATCGTGATGCTGTACTACCCGCTCAACCCCGACAAGTCCTTCGTCAAGCGCGTCATCGCCGAAGAAGATGACACAGTGCGCATCGTCGATGGCCGGGTTTACGTCAACGACGTGCCGCTACGCGACGATTACGTACCACCGGAGTATCGCAGCCACGACGATTGGGGGCCGCAGGTCATCCCCGCGGGCTACTACTTCGTGATGGGTGATCATCGCAACAACAGTTCCGACAGCCGCCACTGGGGCTTTGTGCCGAAGAAATACATCATCGGCAAGGTGCAGCTGCGCTGGTGGCCGGTACCGAACGGGCGGGTCTTCTAAGTTCAACGCGTCAGTTCACGAGACGGCAAACGCGGCCCACGAGGTTTGCACTCGAGTCCTGACAGCTTGTCACTTGCGTGGATCGTTACACCGCGGTCTCCCGCGTTCTCCTCTCGGTCTTCTTCCTCAACCTCACCGTCGCGGTGGCGAAAATCGTGCTCGGGGTCGTCACCGGGGCGGTGTCGGTCCTGTCGGACGGGTTCCACTCGCTCACCGATAGCGCCTCGAACATCGTCGCGCTGGTCGGCGTCCGCATCGCGGGCCGGCCGCCGGATGCCGACCACCCGTATGGCCACCGCAAATTCGAGACGATGGCGTCGGTCGCGATCCTGCTGTTCCTTTTGCTGGTCCTGGTGCAGTTGCTCTGGGCGGCATTCGAGCGCTTTCAGTCACCTACGGCGCCCACGGTTGACACGATCAGTTTTGTCGTGATGGGCGGCACCCTGCTGGTAAACGTTGCCGTCGTGTTCTACGAGCGACGCGCCGGCCATCGCCTGTCGAGCGAAGTGCTGCTCGCGGATTCCCTTCACACCCAGAGCGACCTCTTTACTTCGCTCGCCGTCATCGCCGCTCTCGTTGGCGTCAGACTCGGCTATCCGATGCTCGACCCGCTTGCGGCCCTGGTGATTGCGGGCTTCATCAGCTACGCGTGCTGGAAGATCTTCCACGATACGACGCGGATTCTTGCGGATGAAATCGTGATTGCCTCGGACGACATTCACGATGTGGTGCTCGAAGTTCCCGAGGTGCTGGGCTGTCATCAGATCCGATCACGCGGATCGAGGGACCACGTCTTTCTCGATCTCCACATCTGGATGGACCCCGGTATGCGGCTCGACGTCGCGCACCGGATTTCGCACCAAGTCAAGGATCACATCATGGCCCGATACCCGCAGGTGAAAGACGCGGTGATCCATCTCGAGCCGCCGCCGCGCGATAGGGATATCGCCGCTTCAAGTCGTTGATCGGCCGCTCCATGACGTGCCACGACAGTGCCGCGAATCCAATGGTGCTGCCACAGATCACCACGAACCGCCACGGCTCGGAGGGCGGCCAGGTGACGCCGAAGGCGATGAAAATCGCCGTCAGGATATCGCCGCTGAGTCCGTGGATCAGATAGATGCCATAGCTGATCTTCCCGAGATACACCACCGGACGCGACGCGAGCAGTCGGCCGGCCAGTCCCGTAAAGCCGTCCGAGGCACGCAACACCAGCCAGCCGAAGACCGCCGCCTGGAATAACGGCTTGGTCACGACGAGCCAAGGCGGCAGCGCGGCGCCGAGCAGTTCGGCTATCCACAGAGCCAGCCGTGGCGCCAACGCACACAGCAGAAGGTTCGGTCTGCAACGGGTGACCGCGAGCAGGGCGCCGACGCCGAGTGAATCAAGACTGCCGAGCGTCAGCACGCCCTGCAGCGACTCGCTGTATCCCGCGGAGGCGAGGCTCAGTCGCCACAACGGCGCCGCCAGAATGGCGAAGGCCACCAGGGCAGCGAGCAAATGGCGCGGCGCAAAGACAATCAGCCACGGCCACACCAGGTAAAACTGCTCCTCGACTGCCAGGGACCAGAAGTGGCTCAGGGCCCCAGGCCACTCTGCGCGCGAGAAGATGAACACGTTGGTCAGGAAGGTCGCATGCCACTTGAGGATTTCGTCGGCCGTGGCTGAGTCCACGAGCCACGCCAGAAGCAGCGCCGCGTAAAATGCAGGGAGGATACGCAGGGCGCGGTGAATGTAGAACGCCTTGAGCGCGGTGCGTTTATCGTCGAGCTCGCGCAGCCGTAACAGGATGCCTGTGATGAGGAACCCGCTGAGCACATAGAACAGGTGCACGCCGGCGCCAAACGGCAGCCCGTACTGATACGGTCGTTCCCAGTGCGACCAGGCGACCGCCACGACGGCGAGTGCGCGCAGGCCGTCCAACTGGGGCCGATACGCCCAGCCCCCGTCCCCGGCGGCAACCTCCGTCCCCGCGTCAGTAGCCAAGTGTCGGTTCGACTCTGAAGCGAACCGGGTCGCCACGCATGAAACGCGACAAGTTGTCAGCAAACAACTCGATCACCTCTTCCCAGTGTCCCTGTCGAAATCCTGAGGTGTGGGGCGTGAGGATGGTGTTCGGTGCCGCCCACAGAGGATCGTCCGCAGGCAGCGGTTCCTGATGAAACACGTCGAGGGACGCCCCGCCCAGGTGGCCGGCATGCAGGGCGTCGGCCAGCGCGACGTGATCGACAATCTTCGCGCGGCCGACGTTGATGAGCACGGCGCCAGGTTTCATGTGGGCCATTTGCGGCGCGCCGATCATGTTCAGCGTCTGCGGCGTCAGCGGCGCCGCAATCACGAGCACATCCGATTGCCGAAGCAACGTGTCGAGCTCGCTCACCGGCAACAGGCTCCCGACCCCGGGAACCCGCGACCCATCGACCCGCCGGCGAAGTGCGACGACGTTCATGCCGAAGGCGGTGGCAAGGCGCGCAATCTCCGACCCGATAGTGCCGACGCCAATCAGACCGAGTGTGCGACCTTTCAAAAGCCACGGCAGCCGAGAACCAAAGAAGTCGTTCTGCGCCCAGCGTCGCGCACGCTGCTGGTCGACGACATATGGAATCTGCTTGGCCAGCGCCAGCAACACGGCGAAGACGTGCTCGGCGATCGGGGTCGACTGCACGCCCCGCGAGTTGCTGACCACGACGTCCCGCGCAAAAAGCTCGAGCAGCGCGAGCGTTTCAACCGCGACGGCAGACGTGTGCACCCACTTCAGCCGGGGTGCCGTTTCGAGCTCAGCGGCCGACAGCATCCACGTGTAAGCGACGTCGCACTCAACCAGCGCCGTGGCGCGCGCCGCATCGTCGGTGGCATGATGAAACGTCAGCGCAGGGAATCGCGCGCGCAGCGTCTCAACACCTTCGAAGGGAATCTGCCACGCGCGCACGGGCTGCTGGATGGAGATGAGGACGTTCACGCTAAGCCTTCCTGATGTACTCCCCCGACTTCCCGCCCCGCTTCTCCATCAGACAGATCTCGCCAATCACCATCGCCTTGTCCACCGCCTTGACCATGTCGTAGATGGTCAACGCCGCGACCGCCACGGCGGTCAACGCTTCCATCTCCACCCCGGTCTGGCCGCTGGTACTGGCGCGGCCCTCGATGGCAAAGCCGACGCGAGTCGGCGTGATCTCGACGCCTACGTGCGTCAGCGGCAACGGGTGACACAAGGGGATCAGCTCGGACGTGCGTTTGGCGGCCATGATACCGGCGAGCCGCGCCGTCTGCAGCGGGTCGCCTTTTTTGATCTGACCGGATTGGATCAGGCGGCGGGCGGTGGCAGACATCTTGACCGAGCCCCGCGCGACCGCCTCGCGCGCGGTCACGGCCTTGTCGCCGACATCGACCATGCGAACGCGGCCACGCGCGTCGACGTGACTGAGCCTGGGCTTTTTCATCGTAGGTCTCTGCCTGATGCCTGCCGGGGATGAGACGCGCACTTATTCTTCGGGGTCGATTCCCTGCGCGAGATAAAACGACAGGCTTTCGAGCGACACCGTCAGGTCAACGCTCTTCAGCTTCACGCCTTTGGGCTGCTTCAGGGTGCCGGGCGAGAAGTTCAGCACCGCCTTGATGCCCGCAGCCACGACTTGCTCCAGAACCGGTTGCGCCGACTCGGCAGGCACCGCGATCACCGCAATATCAATGCGGTCACGTTTGACGATTTTCTTCAGTTCCTTGAGATCGAAGATCGGCACGCCGCTGCGCGACTCGTCACCGATTTTGGCATCGGCGACATCGAACATGGCGACGATCTCAAACCCCTCGCGGCGAAATCCGGGGTAGTCCGCAAGCGCGAGCCCGAGGTTGCCGGCGCCCATCACCGCCACGCGCACCTTGCGATCAAGGCCGAGAATCTGGCGCAAGTGCCGTTTCAGTTCCTTGACGTAGTAGCCCACGCCGCGAACACCAAATTCGCCGAAGTACGCGAGATCCTTGCGAATCTGGGCGGCGTTTAAATGGAATTGCTCGGCCAGCGCCTGCGACGAGATGGTGTTGACGCCGGCCGATTCGAGTTGATTCAGGCAGCGGAGATAAACCGATAAGCGGTTGGTCGTGAGCTCGGAAACCTGCTCATTGCTGGGCTTCCGCTTGTTCTGTGGATTCACAAGCGCGCCCAGAATATCAGATCCCCGGTCGTGACAGAAGACACAGCACCGCACAACAGGTTTGTGTGTTCCGTGTCGTCTCCGGATACCATTCGGCGTCATGGCCCCACACGCGACCGATCCGGTCACGGCCCCCACGCCCGGCCGGACCTTTCAGCCCTACATCCCGGCAACGCAATCCCCGGCGGAATTCACAGCCAAAGCCATCGCCCTCGGGATCCTTTTTGGCGTCATCTTCGGCGCATCGACGGTCTATCTGGGCTTACGCGCCGGCCTGACCGTCTCGGCATCAATTCCGATCGCCGTTCTCGCAATTTCGGTGCTCAAGAAGTTCGGCGGCTCGACGATTCTCGAAAATAACATCGTGCAGACGATTGGGTCTGCGGGCGAGTCGGTCGCCGGCGGCGTGGTCTTCACAATTCCCGCGTTGATCTTCCTGGTGCCGCACGGTCCGGCTTATTTCAACTACACGCAGATTCTGTTACTCGCCTTTGCCGGCGGGATTCTGGGCGTGCTGATGATGGTGCCCCTTCGTCGCGCGCTCATCGTCAAGGAGCACGGCGTGCTGCCGTATCCGGAGGGTACGGCGTGCGCCGAAGTACTCGTCGCCGGCGAGCGCGGCGGCAAGCTGGCGGCGCTGGTCTTCAGCGGCCTCGGCATCGGTGCGTTGTGGAAATCGCTGTCGTGGATTTTCGGCGTGTTCCGGACCGAGGTCGGCCACTCGATCGCGCGCACCGGAGTGCTGCCCAATGCGACGGTCGCGATTGACATCTCGCCGGAGTACATGGGCGTGGGGTATGTCATCGGTCCGCGCATCGCGGGCACGATGGTCGCTGGTGGAGTGTTGTCGTGGCTGGTACTGCTGCCGTTGATTTCGATTATGGGCGCCTACATCACGGTGCCGTTTCCGCCGATCACGTCAGCCAACGCACTCAACGCCGCGACCGGGCAGCCGTTTCTCATCTCGGAGATGGGGCCTGGCCAAATCTGGAGCGCGTACATTCGCTACATCGGCGCGGGGGCGGTACTCGCGGCCGGCCTGATCACGCTGGGCCGCTCGCTGCCGACAATCGTGTCCTCCGCGCGGGAGGGCGTAATGGGTTTTGGCGTTTGGGCCTTGCGGGCGGCTCTGCGCACCGAGCGCGACAAAGATGACGCACGTGATAATTAACG
>JACCSI010000292.1 GCA_013813075.1 Acidobacteriota bacterium
GCATCATAGCCGAGTGGGGGGCGGCGGCATTGCCGAAACCCACCACTCCCTACCCTCGGACAGTCGAGCAGGCGGCCGGCCGCGGGGGCATACGGCCGGAACCGGTCTTGCACTGTCGTCGTGAACCACCACCGAGGAGAGTCAATGAAAGCGTTATGTTGGCAAGGTAAGAACAGCGTCAGTGTCGAGCAGGTGCCCGACCCCACCATCCTCGACCCCAAGGATGCCGTCATCAAGATCACCTCGACAGCGATCTGTGGTTCCGACCTCCACCTCTACGATGGCTATCAGCCGACCATGAAGAAGGGCGACATTCTTGGCCACGAAAACATGGGCGAAGTTGTCGAGATTGGTAAATCCGTCAAGAACCTGAAAGTTGGCGACCGCGTCGTCGTGCCGTTTGTGATCGCGTGCGGCCACTGCTTTTTCTGTCAGAAAGGGTTGTTCTCGTGCTGCGACACCACCAACCCCAACGCCGAAATCGCGCGGAAAGCGATGGGGCATTCACCGGCCGGGCTGTTCGGATTTTCGCACATGCTCGGAGGGTTTTCAGGCGGCCAGGCTCAATTCCTTCGCGTCCCGTATGCTGACGTCGGACCGATCAAAATTGAAGACGACTCACTAAGGGACGAACAGGTGCTGTTCCTGTCCGACATCTTTCCAACGGGCTACATGGCCGCCGAAAACTGTGACATCGAATCGGGCGATACGGTCGCGATCTGGGGCGCGGGCCCGGTCGGACAGTTCGCCGTCAAGAGCGCACAGATGCTAGGTGCCGAACGCGTCATCGTGATCGACAACGTGCTGGAGCGCCTCGCACTGGCGGCCAGCGCGAGCCACGCGGAAACCATTAATTTCGATAAAGACGACGTCTACGACCGGTTGATGGAAATGACGAAGGGACGGGGTCCGGACCGGTGCATTGACGCGGTCGGTTGCGAAGCTCACCCAGGCGCGACGGTGGACGGCGTGATCGACGCCGTAAAAACCACAACCGGGCTCGCGACCGATCGCGTCCACGTGCTGCGCCAGGCCATTATGGCGTGCCGCAAGGCTGGTTCGATCTCGATTCCCGGCGTCTATGTGGGGGCGGGCGACAAGATACCGATTGGCGCCATGATGAACAAGGGCCTTACCATCAAGACCGGCCAGACACACATGCAGGCGTACATGCGACCGTTGCTGAAAAAGATTCAGGACGGTGAGATCGATCCCTCATTCATCGTCACCCATCCCATGCCACTCGACGACGCGCCGAAGGGTTACGAGATGTTCAAGAACAAGACGGATAACTGCATCAAGGTGGTGCTCAAGCCCAATAGCTAGCGTGCATGTTCATGATCCAGGTGGCTGCGACCTTGTGGATACAGCATCATCCGCCGCTCGTCGTGGACACCTGGGTCGTTTTTGGAGTGAGGGGACGCGCGAGTCCACGTAGACGTCGACCTCCACTCGATGTGTGCATAGGCTGCTGGATGACGCAGTCGCTCCGTCACCGCTTGGTCGACGACCTATAACGTGCGCTGCCAATATCCAACATCGACCCATCGGTCGAACTTGAATCCTGTCTCTTGGAAATGGGCCACCTTCCGCATCGCAAACTTCTCGTGAAGAGCCACGCTCGCCTCGTTCGGCAGAGCGATTCCCCCGATCGCCGCATGGATGCCTCGAGCCTGCAAAAGGGGGAAGAGCCGATCGTAGAGTTTCGACCCGATGCCGCGCCCGATGTCTTCGGGGGCGAGATAGACCGAGATCTCCGCGGAGAACCGGTACCCGGATCGGGCTTTCCACATCGTCGCGTACGCGTATCCCACGACGCGGCCGGCTTCTTCAGCGACCAGCCACGGTAGCAATGCGGATCGCACGTCGTCGATGCGTCGAGCGATCTCGGCAGCCGAGACCGGTTGCTCCTCGAAGGTGACCACGGTATGCGCCACGTAGTGGTTGTAGATCGCGGCGACGCTGGTCACGTCCACGGGTTCCGCTGCTCGAATCGTGGTGCCGTCGGGTGAGTGGCTCGGCATGGATCTCGACTCCTCTTCTCTCTGCGCATCGCAAGATACCAGAGGCGCTAGCCGTGGCGTTCGCGTTGACGTTTCCCTTGTAGTCGTGGCCGTCCCTAGACGCTTGATGGACGCGCGCCTTCGGTTCGCCTGCAGGTGAACAGGCGTCAAGGCTTTCGTGGCAGGAAGCACTTAGGGCGCAAATGGCACCGGGGCGGTCCGGCGTGACAGTCGTGAGGCCCGAAAGGGATCATTGGTGCGAAACAGAATTTGCCACCCCTCCCGTGACCGGCCGAAATCCAGACGCGCCATCGTCGAACCGCGCGAGTGCAATCGCACGCCAACGCCGTACGACTTCTGATGCAGGTTCAAGTCGCCGACCCGCGGGGCAACATTTCCAGCGTCAACAAACACGGCGGCATCGACATGCGTGAAGACCGCCACGCGTCCCTCGGCGTTGAGCACCAGGAGATTACGATCGTGAAAACGGTAGTTCGGATACCCGCGGAGCGTGTTTGCTCCCCCCAGACTGGGTTGCAAGTAAAAGGGGACCGTGTGGCCCTCGGAAGGGTTGGACGCAACCAGCCATCCGTGCAACGCCAGGGTGACGTGGGGCATGGCAGGGATGAAGTGCGCGGCCTCGAGCTCGGACCGACGGAAGTTGAAGAGGTCGCGGTCCTGATCGACAAACGTCGACCATCCCGCCCGATAAAATCCCCCGCGTGTGGGATGGCCGCGCGCGTCGCGCGTGTCGGCGGCAAGCGAAAGGTCACCATAGACAAAGCTGGGTTGTTCGCTCACTTGGTAGACCGGATCGTTCGGGAAGACCTCGCGCGTCTGCGGATTGCCACGACGAAACGGCCCCGTAGAATCTCGTAGTTCGGGGCTATCCAGCAGACCGCCCCGCCCATCGAGGGACAACCACGACCGCGGCTTGACAGACGAATATCCGACGACTTCCGTTGACGTCAGCCGGTACTCGTTGCGGTCTGCCTCCAGCGAGTCTGGCCCCTCCCCAAAATTGTTGACTTGGGTCAGGTCCTGCCAGCGCACCTGCGTACCGACGACGACGCGGCCTGCAGCCACTTTGGGCATTTCGAGTCGCACCTGCGCCATCTTGTAGAGGCGCCACGAAATCGCTGCCGACGTGTCGAACAGCACCTGGTCATTGAACAACCAGTGCCGATACCCTGGGCCGGCCGAAATCCAGCCCGCGCCCGTCACCATATTGGACAGCTCGGGGTAAAAGCCATTCTTGACGTCGCCGTCTCCGCGGTTGCCCATCCGCTTTTCGGCGTATCTCATGGCCTTGGCGAGCGGTCGTGGC
>JACCSI010000305.1 GCA_013813075.1 Acidobacteriota bacterium
GTCCATCTTTTAATCAGCTGTCGGGGAGTTCCTCAGTTTACATCGGGATTCGACCCTCACTTGTGCATCCCTGGATGCCGGTAGTCAGCCGCTAGCTCCGCCGCATCGAGCACGCTGCGCACTTTGCGAGCCAAGGCGTCCGGCGAGTAAGGTTTCTGAATGAACGCCGCCGACGAAGCGCGGATTGCCTGCAGCGTGGCGATGCTGTCTGTGTATCCGGACGTGTACAGCACTTTCAGATCGGTCATCGACGTCACCAGCCGCTCCGCCAATGCGCGGCCGTTGCCGCCGGGCATGACGATGTCGGTCAGCAATAAGTCAATCGTTCCCCCGTATCCGTCCGCGACCTTTATGGCCTCGCCCGCTTGCCGCGCCACAAGGACGGTGTACCCATGCCCGCGAAGCCCGCGAGCGCTGAGCGCCCGGATGTTATTGTCGTCCTCAACCAGCAGAATCGTCTCGGTGCCGGCGGTGACGGGAAGGACGGTATTCGGCGTAGTCGGCGGCACCCCCTCACCAAGAGCGTGCGGCAGATTCACGGTGAAAGTCGAGCCTTCACCCGGCGCGGTTTCGACGGTGATGCAGCCCCCGGCCTGCTGCACGATGTCAAACACCGTGGACAACCCCAACCCCGTTCCATTGACCGGTCCCTTGGTGGTGAAAAACGGGTCAAAAATCTGCGCGCGTATCTCCGCGGTCATGCCGCATCCGGTGTCGGCCACGGAGAGCTTGACAAATTCACCGACGGTGGCGCCCAGGTGTGCGCCGACGAATGAGGCGTCCAGGTCGACATTGTCGGTTTCGACCGTCAGCGCCCCGCCCTCGGGCATCGCATCTCGAGCGTTGATGACCAGATTCATCAGCAGCTGTTCCATCTGACTTTGGTCAGCCCTGGCAGAGCGCAGGGCTGCTTCTTGCCGCACGACAAACTCGATATCCTCACCGACCGTGCGCCGCAGAATCTTGTCCAGGCGTTTGACGATCTCGTTCAGATCGACGATCGACTCTTCGACGATGCCCTTGCGCGTGAACGTCAGCAGTTGGCGCGTCAGCAGCGCGGCGCTGTCACCGGCAGCCCGGATTTCCTCGATGTCTGCCCGAACTGGGCTGGTCGTTCCGAGGCGTGCGATCGCGAGTTCGGCCGTGCCCATGATGATGGTGAGCAGGTTGTTGAAGTCATGAGCGATCCCGCCGGCCAAGCTGCCCATCGCCTCCATCTTTTGTGTCTGACGGTGTTGATCCTCCATCTGCTTCCGCTGGGTGATGTCGCGCCCGATCGAGGACATGCCCACGACGATACCGGCCCGATTCAGAATCGGTGAGATCGAAACCCACACTGACAGCTCATGACCATCCTTGCGGACGCGTGTGGTTTCGTACGGTGCGATGCGAAGGCCAGCGCGGATCGTCTGCATGTTGGCCTCGATCTCCTGGTGGCGCGCTGGGGGCACGATCAGTTGGATGGGCTTGCCGATCGCTTCGTTCGCCAGGTGCCCGTACATCCGCTCGGCGCCTGCGTTCCAGGTGAGGATGGTGCCATCCAGTGTCTTACTGAGAATCGCATCGTCGCTGGATTCGACGATCGCCACGATCAGTTGCTCGCCCTCGCGACGCGCCGCTTCGGCCTGTAACCGCGCCGTGACGTTGGTCGCGTGAATCAGCCGTGCGTGCCGGTTCCGGAACGGAAGATCGTTGCATCGGATTTCGACCTGGAGCGACGTCCCGTCCTACCGACGGTGAACCCAGAGACCCGTGTGCAGCTCGTGCGCGCCGCGGATGAGCGCGTCATCCAGCCGATCGAGGTCGGCCTCTCCGTAGACGTCCCGAATGGTCAACGTCAGAAATGTCTCTGGCGGGTGACCGTACTCCGCGACTGCCGCGTCGTTTACCGCCAGGATCCGATGCGTATCGCGGTCAAACACCCACATCGGCGTGGGATTACGCTCGAACACCACGCGGTAGCCATCCTCCATCGGCCATACCGCATGCCCGACGAGAACCGGTCCAGACGGCGGCTCCGCCGCAAGCTCCTTCATCATCCTCTGTGTCTTCCACGATGCACCGGTCCGGCGTTCCACGCTGTCCCAGATTGCACAGGGGAGGGAATTCTCCCATTGTGTTATCTTCTTCGGGAGCCTCGGCCACCTTTCCTCCCGCGATTTCTCGGGAATTTCCACGACGAGTTCCATGGATCAAGGACAGTTCATCCGCCACCGTGCCCGCCCCGAGTGGGGTATCGGTCAAATTCTTCGGCGCGCCGACGATCGCATTGACGTGCAGTTCCAGCATGCGCTGGTCACATTGCGCCTCTCGATCGCGGCCGCTTTTATCGAATCCGTGTCCAAAAGCGAAGCGGTCGCCGCCGGAGTGGCGGTCAAAGCGGTCCGAAAGACCGCGGCTCGTAAGACGCCGGCCAAGAAGCGTGCGGTCGAGCCAGAAGAACCGGAAGAGGCCGAGGCCGACGACGAAGCGGACGACTAGCGGACCGCGCTCGCAAATGCGGGCTTGAGCGCGTAGGGCAGGAGGGCGAGCTTGAAGTTCAGTCCGATAATCCTGAACTGTTCCGCTACCGGCGTCGAAACCGCGACTGTCCAGAACAGGATGGCGGCGACCAAGTCGCCCGACGTGAGCATGCCGCCAAAACCCAGCACCGACCTCACCCCGTAAGGGACGACAAATTCCTTCTGTGCCGGAATGTAGGCGCTGTCGCGGGCGTCAGGGACGTGAAACACCCCATCGGTGCGCTTATCCGCCGACAGCAACAGGCGAGCATCAGGCCGTAAGACGGTCGTCGTGTCAAGTCCGAGCTGGCGAATCAGTTGCGTCACCATCGGAATCTGCGCCACCGAGTCAGCGTCCACCATGGGAATCGCCTTATGGCCGAGAGAACCGTGCCGCGATCGCCATGAGGGCTCGACACCGTCGCTGCCCATTAATATCAAGCACCGAGTGGCGGCTGTGCGGTCAGTGTCGGTCATGCGCTGCA
>JACCSI010000326.1 GCA_013813075.1 Acidobacteriota bacterium
TGGGCGAAGCGAAGTACTGCTGTCGGTGCCGAAGTACGATTTCAACTGGCAGACCGACTACGTGTTCGCCACCCCGCTCCGCGTGCCGAAAGGCTCGGTGCTGAAGGCGGTCGCCCACTACGACAACTCGAAAGAGAACAAATCGAATCCCGATTCGACGCAGCCCGTGTACTGGGGCGATCAGACGTGGGAAGAGATGCAATACACGGGCATTATGTATAGCGTTGACAAGGACTCCCGCACCACGAGCCAGCAGTGAAGACCCGGGTTGTTGCAAGTGCGTTTCTGGGGGCGGCGGCGTTGTTCGCGGCCGTCCTCGGCCTTCCCTCGCCCGCGTATTCCCACAAGCCGATCACGACGAGTATTCTCTTCAAGAACGAAATCGCCCAGATCTTCCAGCGCAAGTGTTTCCAGTGCCACACCGAGAACAATCTCTCGGTGTCGCTGACGACCTACACGGACGCGCGGCCGTGGGCGCGCGCGATTCGCGAGGAAGTGCTCGAGCGCAGGATGCCCCCCTGGCAGGCTGTGCCGGGCTATGGCCATTTCACCAACGACATCAGCCTCAACACGCGCGAGATGGAGATCATCTTGTCGTGGACCGATGGTGGCGCGCCGAGCGGCGTGCTCAAAGTCGAAGAGTCGATTCCGCCAGTTTTCGTTCCGCCGGCGCCCGCCTGGGACCATGGCCCACCGGATCACATAATGCCGATCGGCGGCGGCCACGCGGTCCCCGCCGGCTCACCGTTCGAACTGAAGCGGTTCGTGGTGCCGACCAACCTCGCGTCTTCGAAGCGCGTGCGGTCAATTGCGCTCAAACAAGGCGATCGGCGCGTCGTCCGGCATGCCGCGTTTTACGACGAGGCGACCGGCCGCTGGTTGGGGTCGTGGACCCCATGGCAGACGGCCACGATGTTACCCGAGGGTTTGGCCGTGCGCTTGCCTGCCAAGTCGCGGATCGTCGTAGAAATTGGTTACAGCGGCGCGGACCAGGATGTGACCGACCGCAGTGAAATCGGGATCTATTTCGGCGCCGATTCGGGAACGGCGGTCGAGGCGCTGAGTCTGCGCGCCGCGGCCGCGTCGGTCCCCGCAGGAGCGACGAGTCAACGCGTGAGGGCGGAAACGAAACTCTCGACGCCGCTGACGGTCGTCGCGTTCTGGCCCGACCCATCACCCTCGGCGCGCTCGATTGAGATCAGCGTGGTGTCACCGGCTGATATGGTGACGCCGCTGCTCTGGATCAAAGACTATCGTCCCGAATGGCGCTCGCCGTACTACCTGTCGGCGCCGGTCACGGTTGCGCGCGGGTCGCGGCTGGTCATGACCACCTACTTCGCCAACCCCACCGACAAGACCGAACCCGCTCGCGCCCAGGCGTGGCTGATGACAGCTGGACCCTTGGGAAAGTGAGCGAATGACACCTCGCCGGCGTTCGGCGCCGCGAACGTAAACGACACGGTACTCAACTTCCCCTGCCGCTGAAACTGCAGCCAGGCGCGGTACAGACCCGACTTGGGGAGCAGCGCATCAAACAATACTTCGGGACCGCCCGTGGGCGGCTTGTTGGGGTCGGGCTGCGTCTCTTCACGCGGGTGGGCGTGCACATACTCGGTCATGTCCTCGCTCAGAATGAGGAGGTGCCCAAAGGCGCCCAGGTAGCGCTCCAGGTCGGTAATCGGTGTGTCCTTCGCTGCGTCGGTGAACTTGAACATGAAGTCCACTTCTTCGCCGCCAAGCACCGTGGGCCGCTCGTTGAGAATTTCGACCCTGACGCCGTCCGCGGTCTTCGCCCACGCTGCATCCGGCGTCAGCCTGGCCTGCGACGATACGATGTCGGTGTCGATGCCGGCCGTCACGATCGGCACCGCCGAGATCTGGGAGCCGCCGCCAAGCGGGAGGATGTCGGCAAACAGCATGTAATGGCCGGGCTTTGGCAACGTGTAGTCGATGGTGAAGGACCCGTCGGCATGCGACACGGGATGAATGTGCGCGAACTCGTCGAGGTCGCGACTGATCACGAAGAGATGAAAGAGCTTGTCATGAATCGTGACGAAGTCGCGCGCGATCGCCCCGGTCAACGGGTGACGGACGGTGAAGCGAAAGCTGGTTGATTGCCCGGCCTTGATGACGCGCGGCGTGGCTTCGACGTGCAGTCTGAAGTCAGGGAGCGCCAGCGGGTTGCCCGGGATCAGGTCCATGCTGCAGCGCGGACACTTGCCGGGCTGCGTGGTCATCACATCCGGATGCATCGGGCACATAAACGCCGCGCCTTGCGGCTCCGCCAGTTGCGGAGGCGCCACGGGCGCGGACTGTGCCATGGCGGCAACTGTATGGGGTCGAGTCCCACCAAGCAGGGCGAGGGTTTCCGACAAGGCGGCGACAACGACCAGGCTCAACAGCAGGGTGCGCACCTTCTGATTGTACGCAAACGGCTCAGGTGTTGGAGAGGGTACGACCCGTCCTCGTTTAGCGGTCAGGCCGGCGCTGCCCGTACCAAAGGGACAGGCTACGACGATCGCGCAGGCCGCCCAGCCCGCGGACCGAGAGCGCCGCAGCCATCCGGAGCAGTTCCGACGCGGAATAGGTGCGCAGCTTTCGGCCCGAGGTGGTCACGCTTTCGCGTAACAGGACGAAACGCCCGACCCGTTTCAGCGCCCGGCTGAACGCGATCTCCTCGGTCGCATAGAGATGTGGGTCAAATCCTCCGGTCTCTTCGAAGCCGCGCCGGGTGCAGAACACAAAACACCCGGCCGCCAGATTGCCGACGCGCATCGTCCACACCGTGACGCGCGCGAGGATGCGAGCCCAGACAGGCAACCGGCCTTCCCAGATCACGTCGGCTCCCCCGCCGGTCGCGCCCTGCGCCATCGCATTGACCGCGGCACGGACTACCTCCGCATTGACCAGCGTGTCGGCGTCGACAAAGATCAAAAAGTCGCCGCGGCTGGCAATGGCGCCGGCGTTTCGGACCGCCGCAATCTGGCGCAGGTCCACAGTGATGACCCTGGCGTGGTGCCGTGCCGCCTGTTCAGCCGTGGCATCGGTCGAGGCGTCGTTGACGACAAGGACTTCGTACGGCGTCTGGAGGGGGCGCGTTGCGGCGTGAATGGCATCAAGCGTCGCACCCAGCAGCTCTGCTTCGTTGTGCGCTGGGACGATAAACGAAATCACCGTGGACGGCGCACTTCGATCTCGACGACCTGTGCGTCCGCGCCGGCGCCCTCCAGCTGATGGGGCTGGTTCGATTCGACAAAGACAAACGCCCCAGGCTGAGCAAGCGTCGTCTTGTTGGCGCCGACCGTCGCGACCGCCCCACCGGTGACGGCGACGATGGCGACCGGGTTGGCGTGACGATGTTCGGCTGTGGGCTCAGCGGAGAGCGACCATCGATATCCGCGGAACCAGCGATTGTCGACTTCGGGCTTCGCGGAAAAGTCCGCGCTTAGGGTCGGGTTGACGTCTCCGGCCGACGCGTTGGTGATGCCAATCAAACGAAACAGCGACGACCCGATGTTGTTGACGCGGTGCGTTTGCGGCTTGTCGCCGTAGCTGGTCGTACTCATGATTCGGCCCGGGGGATTGCTTGGGACGACGCGCGGCTGCCCCACGGGTGCAGCCACCGCCGCGGGCGCGGTGCCCGACCACTCAGCCCCAACATTCTGGTTTCGCGTTTGCGACGTGCTCATCGTCACGTACAAAATCGGATCGCTGTGCGTGTGGAAGAGCGTGGTGTCGCCTGGCGGAATCTGGACGTCGAGGATGCGCGTTGCGGGAGAGTCAAACACCAGCTGATGCCTGGGCTCCAAATGAACCGGCACCGCTTTTTCCTCCTGACGCGCGCCGCCCACGGGGAGCGCGGCCACGGAACAGAACGCGACGACGAGAATCGGGTTCGTGTGAGGTCCGCTCATGCGGGCATCGTACAC
>JACCSI010000345.1 GCA_013813075.1 Acidobacteriota bacterium
GCACACTACCGCGTGGACGCGGCCGGTCTCGGCGACGCGCTGGGCGGCCATCGCAATTTCAAACGCGCCGGGCACGCGCAGGAGCTCAACCGCGTCGTCGGGAACGCCATGCTCGCGCAGCGCCTCCTGGGCGCCCGCGAGCAGCCGATCGGTGATGAAATCGTTGAACCGCGACACGACAATGGCGATGCGCATGGGCGCCAGCTGCTAACACCCGCGCCAAGCGGCTGGTCGCTTCTCGAGAAACGCCTTTGTGCCTTCCCGCATGTCATCGGTCGACGCGACCAGGCCGAAGAGCGACGCTTCGAGGAACTGGCCGTCGTCGAACGGCATCTCGAGACCGTGGTTGACCGCGTCGATGATGTAGCGCGCTGCGAGCGGCGCTTTGGCGGCAAGAGCGCCGGCGATTCTCTTCGCTTCCGTCATCAACTCGCCCGGGCGCACGACGGCGTTGACGAGCCCGATCTCGTACGCCCGCGCCGCCGACACCATGTCGCCGGTGAGCAGAATCTCGAGCGCGCGCCCCTTGCCGACCAGCCGCGGGAGGCGCTGACTTCCGGCGTAACCGGGAATAATTCCGAGATTGATCTCGGGTTGTCCCAACCGTGCGGTGTCCGCCGCAATGCGGAGGGTGCAGGCCATCGCCAGTTCGCAGCCGCCGCCCAACGCGAAGCCGTTGATCGCGGCAATCACCGGTTTGCCGAGGTGCTCGATCGTGTTGAACACGGCTTGCCCGCGTCGCGCATGCTGCTGGCCCTGAGCCGGAGACAACACGGCCAGCTCGTTGATATCAGCCCCGGCGACAAACGACTTCTCACCCGCCCCGGTCAGCACAATCGCGCGGACATTGTCGTCTTGCTGCAATTCAAGCAGTGCGCGTTCGAGTTCGTCGATGGTTTGCGTGTTGAGGGCGTTGAGAATTTTGGGGCGATTGACGGTGACAACGGCAACGGCGCCATCTCGTTCCACGAGAAGGGTTTCGAAGCTCATGAACGTCGAATTATACCCCACGCTGCTGCGACGATTGCGGCGGCAAACGCGCCGATGGCGTCGGCCGCCAGGTCGCGCAGTTCCGCGTGGCGGTTCGGCACGAACGATTGATGGAATTCGTCGCTCAGACCGTACGCGACTGCAAGTCCCCACGCCGCGGCGAGCGTCGCGAACGTGACATTTTTCCACTGCGCATTGGCGAGTGCTCGGATCAGCAGCAGCGTCAATCCGAAATAGGCGGCCTGGTGGAGCGCCAAGTCGGGGACGTCCGACGGCATCGGCGGATTCGACAGGCCGGAGACGAAAAAAATACCCGCCATACAAAACAGGACGGGTCCCCACAGCCACAGGACCTCTCGATTTCCTGGTCGGTCCGTCAGGGCATCCGCGGGCCGCGCGGTCACAGCGGCAGCGGAAACATCAGCCACGAAAGGATGAGCGCTGCTCCGACAAAACCAGCCAGGAGCCGCGCCCCGAATCGCACCTGCTCTGCCGGGGCATCACGCATCAGCGCCGCGAAGACCAGCGACACGAAAACCGCGAACAGAAGTAGGAGACCGAAGTGTGACGTCATCACTTCCTGCCGAGCGCGATGTCGTAAGCATCGAGCACGACGAGCATGTTGAGCAGGCCGGCGACGATCACAAACGTGTTTCCGTACTCATAGGAGGCCGCCGTCACGACGCCGTCGCCCAGGCCGAAGACGGTCGCGACGAAGTACGGTACGCCGTTCCCCAGGCTCGCGAGCGCCGCGAGCACCACCAGTGGTTGGGAGATCTCAAACGGGAACAACCGCCCGTTCAACCACAGACCGGTCGCGAACATGAGGGGGATGGCGACGAGAAAGATGATGCCTTTCTGCGTACGCCGCTGCCACAGATGGCCAGCGCCCGGAACAAACCAGGCGACGATGGAGATGAGCGTGGGGTGAGTCGGTTGCGCGCGATCCGCGGCGGTGGCTCGCACGATGTTAAGTCTACCTCAGGTCACCGGCCGCGACCGCCACGACGACTCCCGTGATCACGGCGCCAAGGGGGACGGCGAGCAGCGCGCGCGCGGCATTCGCGGGGTCCCATATTCCCGCCGACGCGGTCACGACCGTTATCAGCGTGGGCGTTGCAATCACCACAAGCGCCCCGCGCAGCCGTGGCCAGCCCGTCAACCGCTCGGCGCGTTGTGTGGGTCGAGCGCGAACACCGGCGATCACGGCCCACCCGAACACGCCGGCGATGGCGCCTGCGTAAAGACCCGTACACCGCGCGCACACGGGAAGCTGTGCATTCCCGAGCTGAAAGGATCGATCCGCGCGTTGGTGACAGACGACCGATCCTGCCGCGTACACGGCAGCAGACAGGTGAGACGCCCCGGAAACGGGCGCGGCCACAAGAGCGCCCGCCCACAGCATGACGACGAGCCCGAGGGCACTAATGGCAAGGGGGCGGCGCACGCCACATCAGTATCGCGCGAAAGCGCAGCGCTGGCGCCGGAGGCCCTGAATGGGCGCGAACTGCGCGTCCTGTGGCAGTTTGGCCACGGCTAGAACACTCGGGCCACCGCTTGAAACTTGCGCACGGTGCGGTCCGTCTAACAGCATTAGTTCTTCGAACACTGTTCACCACGCCACCGTATCAGGACCTAGATTACGCATGGGTATCAAAGAACGCCAGGACCGCGAGCGGTTGGCCGTCCGCCAGGCCATCTTCGAGGCGGCCCGCGATCTGTTCGTCGCCGAGGGCTATCGGAACGTGTCCATCCGCAAGATCGCCGAGCGCATCGAGTACAGCCCGGCCGCAATCTACAGCTACTTCCCAAGCAAGGACGACATCTTCTACGCCCTGGCGGAGGAGGGCTTTCGGCGTCTCGACGAGAAGGTCCGCGGCGCCCTCGGTCACGAGGATCCAATCCAAGAGGTTCGCGCCTGCTGGTGGGCGTACTACGAGTTCTCCAAAGAACAGCGCGAGTTTTTCCAGTTGATGTTCGTCGACCGCTCGGTTCCGCAAATCACGGAGCAGTGGACGGGGCTGGCCTTCGTGCACCAGATGCTGGCATTTGCGGCGAGCCGCATCCAGCGTTGCATCGACGCGCGGATTTTCCCCGCGACAACCAACCCGGAAGTCGCCATGCATCTGATCTGGGGCGCGCTCACGGGCCCCGCGGTTATTGGCAGCGGCTGCCGCCTGGCCCCGGGCGAGGACCCGGACGCGTTGGCTCGCGACATTCTCGAACTCGTGCTTGCCGGCCTCGGGGCGGGGTCCGCAACCACATTCCTCCCGTGCACGGCCCCGCCCGTCCTTCCCGACCCTTCCTCTATCGACAAGTTCTCCCCTGGAGTGCGGACTGACGAGTCGTAATCTTCGTTTCTCGTGCCCGTCATCTTCCTGGCTGCCTTGACGGCAGCCTGTGGCGGCGACGCTGCCAGAAAGTCAGGGTCGCGTGGAAGAAGCGAAGGCGAACTTTCTGCCTTCGGTGGCGCTCAATTTTCTCTACACGCCCGCGCAGCCTTTCCCGCTGATTCGCATTCCCGCCGGTGTCTTCGGACCGAACGAGCAGGCCTTTGAAGCCGGCTTTGCCCGCCGCAACATCATGAAGCTCGACGTCAACCAACCGCTCTACACCGCCGGGAAGCTGCAGAACGCGTTTGGCGTGCAGGCCTCGTCGCTCGACGCGTCGAAACTGCACCCCGACCGCGCACCTCAAGA
>JACCSI010000379.1 GCA_013813075.1 Acidobacteriota bacterium
CCGTGCGCCAGCGCAACGTCGATGGGCATGGCGTCGCCCGAGTGGACAAACATGGGATGCTGGAATTCCTCCATCACATGGTCCCGCCCATGTTGGCGGGCGAGGCGCTCGACGTCCGTCGGTGCCAGGTGGCGGTGTTCCGGCTTCAACCGCCGGCGCGTCTCCAACACGCGGTAGCCCATCGCGTGCTCGGACGGGACGTGGGTGACGTCAAACGCCTGCAGCACGCGCTTCGAAGGGAGCCGATGCGTGTCGCCCGGCGACATCGCAATCCAGCTGATGGGAAACTCGACGCCGCGCCACAGGCTGTCAATCGTCTGGCGAATGGCGTCCACCCCATTCGACCCGGCCGGGTAGAGCACGGTCCACGGTTTGTTGGGCGCACCCTTGCCGAACCGCCGGGCCCCGGCGAAACCAGGCAGACCGAGAACGTGGTCGGAGTGACCGTGGGTGATGGCCACGACCGACGGCGTGCAGACATTCGTCCCAAGCGCGAGCGGCAGCCCCTCTCCGGCATCGACGAGCAATTGCAGCGGCCGGTGCCACAACCAATTCGAATACAACGCCCGGCTGAAGCCGGACAAGTTCGTCACACCCACACTTCACACTGTATGTCGGTGCACCGTGCTCGCGTCGATGGCATCTAAATCGTGAACACGCTTTATAGTAAGAGGGCCAGTCGGGTCCTCCCGCGCCGCATCATCTTCTCTGGACTTCAAATGACTTCCGATCCCGTCCTCTCTCCATTGCCCGTTCTGCGAGCGGCGCTGGCCGGACTCGTTGTGTCTGCAGGGCTGTTGTTCGCCGCGTGTAGCGACAACGGGGGCGCTGGGGCGGCCGCGGGTGGTCCAGGCGGCGCCGCGGGGCCCCGGGTGGCGATGGGCGTCGAAGCCGTGGCGCTTACACTCGAGCCGGTCGAGCGCAGCAGCGAATACATCGCGACCGTCAAGTCGCGCCGGTCCTCGACGATACAACCGCAAGTGGAAGGCTTCATTACCGGCATCTCGGCACGACCCGGCCAACGCGTCGGTCGCGGTACGGCGCTGATGACTATTGACGCCGGGCGCCAGGAGGCGGCGGTGGCGAGCCTCGAGTCGATGCGCGCCGCTCGTGACGCTGATGTCCAGTACGCACGTCAGCAGGCCGACCGAATGAAGAAACTGTATGACGCTGGTGCCGTCAGCCAGCAGGAATACGAGCAGTCGGCCACGGCCGTACAGACGACGCAGGCACAGATGCGGGCCGCTGACGCGCAGATTCGCGAACAACGTGTCGAGCTCGGTTACCACCGCGTCACGGCACCAACCGCTGGCGTCGTCGGCGATATTCCCGTTCGTGTCGGCGATCGCGTGACGCGTCAGACCGTGTTGACCACGGTCGACGAAAATGCGGGCCTCGAGCTGTACGTCAGTGTGCCCGTGGCCCAGGCGACGGCCTTGCGCTCTGGCCTGACCGTGCGCATCGTCGATGACGCCGGTCAGACCATCACGACGAGCACGATCAATTTCGTGTCTCCGTCGGTTGACACCCCGACGCAGTCGGTGCTCGTCAAAGCGCCGCTGCCCCCTGACGCACCGTTCCGCAGCGACCAGTTTGTGCGCATCAGCCTCGTGTGGGACAACCAGCCTGGGCTGACGGTACCGCTGGTCGCGGTGACGCGCATCAACGGGCAGCATTTTGTGTACGTCGTGGAGCGGGGCGACAGCGGCACGTCGGTCGCGCGGCAGCGCGCGGTGCGGCTCGGGCCGGTCGTCGGCAACAACTACACCGTCGTAAGCGGGTTGGCTGCGGGCGAGCAGCTGATTGTGTCGGGCGTGCAGAAAATTGGCGATGGCGTGCCCGTTAGCGTTACCGCGCCGGGGGCCCGGTAGATGTTCAGCGATTTGTTTATCCGTCGTCCGATTCTGGCGACGGTGTGCTCGCTGCTGATCATCCTGGCTGGTGCGATCGTCATTCCGATTCTGCCCATTGCGCGCTATCCCGAATTGGCGCCGCCGTCGGTCACGGTCAACGCGTTCTACACTGGCGCGAACGCGCAGGCGGTGGAAAGTGCCGTCACGACGCCGCTGGAACAGGCCATCAACGGTGTCGAGGGCATGAACTACATGACCTCGTCGAGCACCAACAGCGGCGTGGCCACGATTACCGTCACCTTTAACATCGGTCGCGATCCGGACCTGGCGGCGATCGACGTGCAGAACCGGGTCAACCAGGCGCTTGGCCGGATGCCCGGCGACGTGCGCACGACCGGCATCACGGTGACGAAGAACACCGCCGGGTTTCTCGGGGGCCTCGGCTTTTTCTCGAAGGACAACCGCTACGACGCGCAGTTCATCAGCAACTACGTCGACCTCTACGTGAAGGACGCGATTAAACGCGTGCCTGGCGTCGGCAATGTGATCCAGTTCGGCGAGCGAAAATTCGCCATGCGCCTCTGGCTCGATCCGGCAAAACTGGCGTCGCGCGACCTCACCGCCGGGGACGTGGTGAATGCGCTGCGTGAGCAGAACTTGCAGGTGGCAGCAGGTGCGCTCGGCGATGCCCCGGCGCCGAGCGACCAGCTCTATCAAATCAGCGTCCGTGCGATGGGCCGACTGTCCGACGTCGCGCAGTTTGAAGCGGTGGTCGTCAAGGCCGGACGCGACGGGGCATTGGTGCGCCTCAAGG
>JACCSI010000410.1 GCA_013813075.1 Acidobacteriota bacterium
GCGGTGTGCTCGTCGGCGGCGTGTTCGGCGCGGTCGTCGCCGGGCTGTTTGCGTGGAATGTCGCCATCACGGGTGAATGGAATTACCAGGGCGGCGAAGATCGCGCGACGTTCTACAGCATGGACCCTGACGGACCTCCCGGGCCCCGGATCGGCGGCTTTCCATTTCAGACTGAACAGCACACCTTCGATAGGACCGGCATGCCGCGCGAAACCAATCGCGTGGCGGTGGAGGTCCTCACCAGCCGCGACGCGCTCGTCGACATCTTCAGCCACAACCTTGGCTACTTCTTCGTTGGGCGCCATACCGGCTTCGTGCCGTATTTTTTCCCTGGAGCCGTGGCGATCACCCTGTTCCTGGCGGCGGCGCGGCGGCGGCCGCTCTGGCAGTGGCTCGCGCTGGGCGGCGGCGTCGGGTCGGCGCTGTTCCTGATGTTGTACATGCCTTACTCCTATTCGGGCGGCGGCGGCCCGGTGGGCAATCGCTACTTTCTTGGGGTCTATCCGGTCTTCCTGTTCGTGACGCCGCCGCTCATGCGCGCCGCGGCGTCGCTGGCGGCGATCGCGGGGGGAGCCCTGTTTACGGCGCAGTTGGTCCTCAATCCGTTCACGGTGTCGTTTCGGCCGTCCGACCACGTCAAGAGCGGACCGTTCCGGTGGTTGCCGGCCGAGATGACGCTGCTCAACGACTTGCCGATGAACGTCACGCCGCACAAGGTGAAGCAGCCGCTCGGCGGTGTGCCGCCGGTGCTCGCGTATTTCCTCGACGACAACGCGTATCCCCGCGAAGGGAACGCGTTCTGGATCCGCGGGCAGGCGCGCGCCGAATTCCTGTTGCGTGCGCCGGTGGTGATGGAGCAGGAATCCGGTCGCGAGCGGGCGCGTGCGTTGCAAATTCGACGCATGGAAGTGCATCTCGAAAGCGGCGCGGAGACCAATCGTGTCACCGTGGAGAGCGGCGCGGCCACGCAGGTCGTGGAGATTCCCGCGCACGATCAACGGTCGGTGACCGTGGACCTTCCGGGCGGGTTGCCGTATCACCCCGATCCGCAGTTCTACATGAATTACGTGTATCGCATGGCGATCGAGAGCGAGTCGGGATTCATTCCCATGTTCTGGTCCGGTGGGAAGGACGCCCGCTATCTTGGTGTGTTCGTGCGTCTGGTGCCGGTTTACGAGTAATGGCGCAGCCCAGGACCATCATCGTCGCCACCGCCAGCCCTCCTTTTGCCGAAGGCGGCCACTTGGTGATGGCGCGTGAGCTGGTGGGGGCGTTGCTCGAGTGCGGACACGACGCCACACTGCTGGTCACGCCTCAGAATCGCTTCGGCCGCCAGGCGAGCGCGTATCTGGCGGCGTGGTGCACCGACGTGTCGGTGGCGCACGAGGGGCGCAAGGTGGACCAGGTGATTTCGTTGCGCTATCCGGCGTACGCCGTCCGGCACGACAATCACGTCGTCTGGCTGAACCACCGGATGCGCGAGTACTACGACTTGTGGGACCAATTCTCGGTCCATCTGTCGGTGAAGGCGGGGGTGAAGGAACGCGTGCGCCGCGCCTTGATTCATCGCGTCGATCGCCACCTGTTGACCAAGCGGGTGCGCGACCTGTACGTGATCTCCGCGACGGTGCAGGCGCGGCTTCGGCGATGGGGAGGGTACGAATCGAAGGTGTTGTATCCTCCACCACCCAAGCGCGCATATCGCAACGACGACTACGGCGATTACCTGTTCGGGGTGTCGCGGCTGACGCCGCTGAAGCGTTTCGATCTGGTGCTGCGCGCGCTCGCCGAGCCAATTGCCTCGGGCATCCGCTGCGTCATTGCCGGCGAAGGCGCTCAATTAGAAGCGCTGGTGCGCCTGCGACGGCAGCTCGATCTCGATGACCGGGTGGACTTTACCGGCAGAATCGGTGAGCAGGAACTGCTCGAGCATCTTGGCCGCTGCCGCGCGGTCGTCTTTCCCACCTTCAACGAAGACTACGGCTTCGTGACCGTCGAAGCTTTCGCGTCCGGCAAGGCCGTACTGACCTGTCGCGACAGCGGCGGGCCTGCCGAGCTGGTTCGGAACGGTGTCAACGGCTTCGTCGTGGACCCGACCGCAGAGTCGCTGGCCCGCGCCATGCGCGCCGTCATGAATGACCGCACCCTCGCTGTCCGTCTTGGCGAGGCCGGCGCGGCGGATGCCGCAAAAATGACCTGGGCGGACGCAGTCGCGCAGTTGCTGCGTACTTGATCGTCTGCGCCGATGCTCCCAAGGGGGGAAGCCGCTGGCGACGGAGGTTGCCGACAGCGACGGAGGTCGGGGTAACCTAGTAGCGACGTGGCGTATCGCACACCCCTCGAAACACGACTGGCCAAGAAAACGACCAAGGCGATCGTCGACTTCAACCTCATCGAGGACGGCGACCGCGTCATGGTCGGGTTGTCGGGTGGCAAAGACAGCTGGGCCCTGATCCAGATTCTGGACGTCCTTCGGCAGCGTGCGCCGATCACGTTCTCGATTGTCGCGGTCAACATCGACTCCGGCTACGAGAATTATCAGCACCAGCAGCTGACCGACGCGTGCGCGGCGCGCGGGTGGGAATTCCATCGCCAGCCAACGACGATCGGAGCCGTCCTCGACGATAAGCTGGACGTCGGCGTCACCCCATGTTCACTGTGCGCACGACTGCGCCGCGGCGTGTTATACCGGTGGGCCACAAAGGTGGGTGCGACCAAGATCGCGCTCGGCCATCATCTCGATGACTTCGTGGAGACGCTACTCCTGAATCTATTCTTTGCCGGGGCGTTGAAGGCGATGCCCGCCCGGCTCGTCTCGGACAATCAGGCCCACATCGTCATTCGGCCTCTGGTGTACGTGACCGAAGCCGAGGCACGCGGCTACGCGCGCGAGAACGATCTGCCCGTCATCGGATGCTGCTGCCCGGCGTGCGGCGACCTCGGTCTGCAACGGCAGCGCGTCAAGCGCCTGATCATGGAGCTCGAACGCGAACACCCGAGTGTCAAGGCGTCGATGCTGAAAGCGATCGGCAACGTGATGCCACGCCACCTTCTCGACCGTCGGCTCAATCCAGGTCGCGACCTGCAAGATCTGGTCGCCACTGAACTCGAGCCGCTCGGCCCTGTCCCGGACGACGTGCAGTTGATTCCCCTGCTCACAAGCCGCCCCCCCGCCTGATCTGACCAGTGGGCACCCGTCACTGAACACTCGAGCGCTAACCACTGCCTCAGACGCCGACCCGATACGATGAGAGCCGTTATCCAACGCGTCACCAGCGCGCGTGTGACCGTCGCCGAGCGCGTCACCGGTGAGATCGGTGCCGGCCTGCTGGTGTTTGTCGGGGTCGAAAAGGGTGACGGCCCTGCCGACGTCGACTATGTCGTCTCCAAGATTCGCGACGTCCGTATCTTTGACGACGAGGGCGATGCGACTGGACGCAAGCGCATGAACCGCGCGGTCGGCGACGTCGGCGGCAGCGTCCTCGTGGTATCGCAGTTCACGCTCGCCGGCGACGTTCGTCGCGGCCGCCGTCCGTCGTTTGACGATGCGGCGCCGCCGGAGCTGGCGCGCGCGCTTTACGACACCGTCGTTCGAGAGTTGCAGGCTGCGTTGCCGGTAGCGACGGGCGAATTCCAGGCGATGATGCGAGTCCGGCTCGAAAATGACGGGCCCGTGACTATTCTGATCGACAGCCGCCGTCGGTTCTAACAGCCCGCCGCATGCCGTCACTATTTTCACGGCGCCGCTAAGGTATGACACCCCGCCGCGTCCTCGTCCTTGCGCTCACCACCCATGCCGTTCTCATTGCCGTCGCGTGGGCGGCGGCCGATGCGCTCGATCTCCCGCCGCGCTGGGGATCTCCGGCTCGCGACGTGTTGATCGGGCTCGCCGTGGCAGTGGTCCTTGGCGTGACCAATCACGCAGTGCTCGTGCATGCCCCCGAGAATTGGATCGTCAACGGCGTGCGTGCGGTCTACCATGAAACGCTCGTGCCGTTGTTTGTCCGCATCAGCCCTGTGGGGATTGTGACGCTTGGTATGGCCGCTGGTGTGGCCGAGGAGTGGCTGTTTCGCGGCATTCTGCAGCCGCTTGTCGGCGTCGCCCTGGCCAGCCTGTTGTTTGGTGCAGCTCACATCGGTGGCCCGCACATGCTGGCATTCGGCGTCTGGGCGTCGACCATGGGGCTCGTCATGGGCGGGTTGGCGATGGCAACCGGCGGACTAGTGGCGCCCATGGTGGCGCACGCGGTGTACGACATGCTGGCGCTCGAATACATTCGACGAGGACACCAATAGTGAGATGCGTTGTCTGCACGATAGTCGTAGTCTTGATGTCGTTACCCGCGTTTGCGCAGCAGCGGCCGCTGGTCACGGAGGATCCTGAAACGGTCGGCGGCGGTCGTCTGCTGATTGAAGCGGGCGTCGAGTGGAAGCGAGATTTGCTCTATCCGGTCAGTGGCTTGCGCGGCAACCACCTCGCCGTCCCGACCTTCGGACTCAGCATCGGCCTCAGCTCGATCGCCGAGTTGCAGATTGACGGTGGCTTCTACCAACGCCTCGATATCACGGAACGTCGCGCGGCGCCACTCGCTAATCTTCTGGCCATCGATGGTGACAGGACGACCGACGTGGAAGATTTCGTGGTCGCCACCAAAGTCCGCTTGCTCACCGAGACGGGCGGGCGACCCGCCGTCGGTCTTCGTCTCGCGACGAAGCTCCCCAATGCGAGCAACGAATCGGGACTGGGCACCGACATGACCGATTTCTTTGCGACGCTGCTATTGGCAAAGACGATCGAATCGGTTCGCGTCGTGGGTAATACTGGCGTCGCGATCCTCGGTGACTCGACGTCCGGTGAACCGGAGCAGAACGACCTCCTGACGTTTGGACTGTCGGTCGCACGCGCCATGACCACGGCCGCCGAGCTGGTCGGCGAGATCAACGGGCGACTCAACCTGGACGGCGGCACCGCGGACCCCGGGGCAGAAAACCGCGCCGTGTTGCGACTGGGCGGTCGTTACACACGAGGGCCGGTGCGCGTTGACGTTGCCGTGCTGCTCGGCATGACGTCCCTCGATCCCCAGATCGGCCTGACGACCGGATTTACATGGGTCCTCAATG
>JACCSI010000429.1 GCA_013813075.1 Acidobacteriota bacterium
GATTGAGATCGTGGGCAAGCAGTCTAAGGCGTATCTTGCGAAGGGAACCGCGCCCTCCTTCGCGCAGGCCCCGTCGGCCGCTGCGACAGCAAACGATTACAGCAAGGCGGAGACCTGGCTGTGCCGCCCCGGTGCACAAGACGCCTGCGCTATCGACCTGAACGCGACCGTCATCACGGAAGATGGCCGGCTGACGCCGGAACCGTTCGTCGCGCCGCCGAATCCGCCGATTGACTGCTTCTATGTGTACCCAACCGTGTCGCTCGACACGACCGGGAACAGCGACATGACCGCCGGACCCGAGGAGCGCAACGTCATTCGCGGGCAGTTCGCGCGCTTTCGGTCGCAGTGCCGGCCCTTCGCCCCTCTCTATCGCCAGTTCACCTTGAGCGCGCTACGCGCAAACACGGCAGGTAAGCCGATGGCGGCCGACCGCGCCATCGGCAACAACGACGTGCGCGACGCGTGGAACCATTATCTGAAGCACGATAACAACGGGCGCGGCTTCGTGCTGATCGGGCACTCGCAGGGCTCGGGCGTGCTCTCACAACTGATGCGCACCGAGATCGACGGCAAGCCAATTCAGTCACGACTGATCTCGGCGCTGCTGCTCGGAACGAACGTCGCGGTGCCACAAGGCAAAGACGTCGGTGGCACGTTCAAGAACATTCCGCTGTGTCGTGCGGCCGAGCAAACCGGCTGTGTCATCAGCTACGTGTCCTTCCGTTCCGATGTGCCGCCGCCGACGGATTCGCGTTTTGGCCGCGTCCAGGAACCCGGGATGCAGGCGGCCTGCACCAACCCGGCCGCCCTTGGTGGTGGACGCGCACCGCTGCACGCGTATCTGAGCGCGGGCACCGGGAGCATTGTGAATACGTCGAACGGACCGGTGAACTGGACGACGCCGACCGAGACCATCACGACACCGTTTGTCAGCGTGCCGCGATTGCTGACTGCGGAATGCGTGTCGAATGCCCAGGGCTCCTATCTGGCGATAACCGTCAACGGCGACGCACACGATCCTCGCGCCGACGACATCGCCGGCGACGTCATGAGCAACGGAAAAGTCGTTCCAAGCTGGGGCCTGCACCTCATCGACGTCCATGCCGCCATGGGCAATCTCGTCGACATCGTCGGCACGCAGGCGAAGGCGTTCCTCGCGAAGAAGCGCCCGTAGCGCTACTCGTCCTCTCGGACGACGCCTAACTGCTCGGCCCGCTGCACCTGCCACGCCTCGACCTCCGCCGGCGACAGACTGTCGGCGTGATGAAGCGTCCAGTTGAGGCACGCGATGACGTCGTTCGCGTCTTCCATGCCGACCGCCAGACGAATCAGGCGATCGAAGCCGTTGCGCCGGAGCGCGGCGGGCGGAGTGAAGTACTCCGACACGGTCTTGTGATGATTGACCTTGGTGGTCAAGCCGTCGAACGACAGCGCATAGCGAACGACCACACAGGTTGCCAGGACGTCCGCGTAGTGGCGTGTGCGGTCCTCATCCGCGCCGGCAACGCGGAATGACAGCAGGGAACCGTAGCGGATGTACTGCTTCGCGATCGCTGCCGCGTCCGGGTGGTTCGGTAGTGATGGATGAAAGACATCACCTACCTTCGGATGTGACGCGAGAAAGGCCGCGACCCGTGACGCGCTGGCTGAACGCTGCGCGTGTGCGGCGTCGACCTCATCCAGCCCGGTGAGGATCGCCGTCGCTCGACGCCAGTCGAGGATGCCGCCGCGCATCGCCATCAAGTCCATCACCGCGTTGGCAAACGGCGTGTCGCGCGTCGCGATGTAGCCCCACAGATCACGGTCGCTGCCGCTCAGCGACTTGGTGCCGCTGCCGACGATGATGTCCACGCCCTGATCCAGCAGCGGTTGCGCGAACGCCCAAGGGGTGGCAATCGTCGAGTCGACGACCAGTTTCAGGTCGGTGTCCGGACGTCGCGCTCGGGCGACGACCTCGCGCAGGGCGTCGAGATCCTGGGCACGCACCAGCGGATTGGTAAACGTCTCCGCGAATACGAAACGTGTCTGCGGCCGGATCGCGGACGCGAGCGCCGGCATGTCGCCGTCGTCGACCGTGGTCACCGATCCCCCGAGCCGCGCGGCGAGCCACTCCGCGTAAGTTCGGGTCTTGTTGTAAATCTGCCGCATCAGCACGGCATGCGACCCCGGCGCCATCAACGCGTCGAACGTCAGCGCAGTCGCCTGCATGCCCGAGTCGCAGACAAGGACCGCACCGGCGCGTTCAATGTCCTTGAGGCGCGCGATCAGCGCGGCCGTTGCCGTCGTCCCATAGCGCGCATACAAGTGCGGCAGCTCCGACCAGCATCCTTCAGTGGCGAAGAGGAACGCGGCTTTACGTTCCTGCCACTCAATCGCCCGCGCGGAGCCGAACAGATCGAGTTGCACGGTCGGTTCATCGGGATGCAGGTAGGGCAGACCCGTGCGGCGCGCGTGGGCGTCCAGCGCGTCGTGCAGTGCCCTGGTACCGGCACTCATGGCGCTGACCGGCGGCCGGTCCGTGGGACATCCCGACGGATCGAGCCACTCGGCGATGTTGCTCACTCGAGGACCCCAAGGCACAGGCACTGCTCCACCCGCGCCAGTCGCGTGGCCGCTGATTCGATCGCGGCGATCTGTTCCGCGGAGCCTGCAGAAACAATGAACCCCAGGTGCAGCAGATCGTGGTCGGTACGCGCGGCCCGATTCTGCACGGTGAGGCCGCCGCGACGCACGAGCGTCTCGACCCGCCGCTCCAACCCGGGACGCGGCTCGCCGCTGACACGCAAGTAGTGCCGGCGGGCGGGAGGAACAACATCTCCGCCGGGGCTGACCAGCGTCAGTACTTGCGGGACCGGCCAGCGCGACGAGTTGTCCTGCGCCAGATCGATCAAGTCGCCGAGAACGGCGGCCGCCGCCGGCATCGCGCCGCCGCCCTTACCGAAGAAGCTGAGATCGCCTGACGAGGCACAGCGCAGATAGATCGCGTTGTATTCCTCTTCCACGGACGCGAGCAAGTGCCAGGTCGGCAGCAGCAACGGTTCGACCGCCAGATCGAGCGCGCCGTCAACGCGCGCCGCGCGGGCGATCAGCCGGATCCGGCACCCCATCGACTCCGCCAGATCGCAATCAGCGGGCGTCAGGCCGGTAATGCCGCGAACCGGGAAGCCGTCGGGCCGCACCCATGCGCCGAAGGCGCGGTAGGTGAGGATGGATAACTTCGCCGCCGCGTCCATGCCGTTCAGGTCGTCGGTCGGATCGGCATCGGCAAAGCCCAGCGCCTGCGCCTCCGCGACGGCCTGCGGCAACGACAGCTCCGCCTCGAGCCGCGTCATCACGAAGTTGCATGTGCCGTTGACGATCCCCAACAAGCTGTCGATCTCGTCAGCGCGATGACTCAGGTGGCGAATGATCGGCAATGCCGCCGCAGCCGCGGCCTCGCAGTAAAGCGGCGTCGCCGTGCGCTGGGCCAGCACGCCGAGGTCGGCCAGCTTCGACGCCAGCAGCGCCTTGTTCGCGGTGACGACCGGTTTGCCGAGCGCGAGCGCGGCCGACAGTACAGGCTCCATCTCCATGCCGCCGGCGAGCTCGACGACGACGTCGACCTCCGGATCGCTGACAAGCTCGAGCGCGTCATCGACGATCGGGATGCCGTAAAGCTGAGGCCCCCGCGGCTTCGCGAGATCACGAACGGCAATCTTGACGACGCGAAAGCGGACACCGTAGCGGTCGGCAACGGCAGCATGCTGTCGATCAATCAAGTCGAGCAACCCGCCGCCGACCGTGCCGCATCCAATCAGACCGATACGAAGCTCGCGCAGGGGCTCGACGCCCACGCCCTCGAACCGCGGCCGCTCGTGCGTGCGCAGTTCTCCGCCAAAGGCGTGCGCTTCCCGCAGCAACTCGGCCAGCCGTTCCTGGTCCGCTAGAAACGCGTCGTGGCCGTAGACGCTTTCAAGCTTCCACAGCGACGACTCCGCCCCGGCGGCCTGCAGCTCGCGATGGAGTTCCACTTGCAACGCCCAGGGAAACAGCATGTCGCCAGGAACACCCACGACAATCGTTTCAGCGGTCACTTTCGCCAGCGCAGCGCGAACGGCCGTCGCATCGTCTCCGATCGTGCCGCGATCGATCGACTCGCTGAGCAGAAGAAAGGTCCTGACCGGGAACTGTTCGGCGAACCGCCGGCCGTGATAGTCCAGGTATTCGGCCACCGGCGGGCGATCGAGTCCGGGTGTCAACTTTCCAAATCGCACGTCGAGTTCGACGCGTCCGCGATAGGTGAGCATGCCCAGCTGACGGGCGCGAATCATGCCCGTCGCGACATCGCCATTGCGTAGTCCATCGCGCACCAGCTCGCGCTGCACGTGACGGGTGGCCGTGCCCCACCCGTCGGGACGGAGGCCTCCGGAAATAGCGATGAGTTTGGCGCACCGCTCGGCATGCCGCACCGCAAAGGCCACACCCACCATGCCGCCGAGGCTGGCGCCGATGAACGTGACCCGCGAAGTGCAGGCGACCCCATCGAGCCAGGCTGCGAGAAGATCCGCGAGCCCGAGCACCGAAATCGCTGGCAGCGGACTGTCGTCGTTCAAGCCGCGCCACGTCGATCCGTTGCCCGGCCAGCACGGGCAGAGGATAGTGTGATGCGCCGGGTCAATCAGCCCGGGGCCGAACAATGCCGGCCACCATGCCTCGCGGCCACTGTCGGGCGCCGCCGTCGCATCCCCCAAGGGAAACGGTGACGCCGTGATGCCGCCGACGATGACGACAACCGGCGCGGTGCCGATCTCGGGCCCGTAGACCCAACCGGCAAGGGAAAGGTCGGCGAGCCTGTGTCCCTCGATGGTCATGGCGGCGTGCTCGACGGTCAGCCGCCTGGGCGTCGCCGTGAACGTGGAAGCTAAAGGCATGCGCTATTTCATCCGTTCCCACGTGAGCGTCCCGGTGACACGACCCTCGGCGTTCTGGATCGACAGCATCAGCCTGTTGCCGTCGTCCGAGAACGCGTAGTGGCGCACAAGATCGGTCGAGACCCAATTGGGATTGACGGAACCCTCGACCTGATGTGTCACCGTGCGGCGTGCCGGATCGATCGCGTATTTGCCGTAGTACGCCGTGTACGTAGCGTAAGCCGCCGCACGCTCCGCGTCGAGCGACGCTGTGGGCGACACTCCTGCGGAGGAGGGCGTGAGCCCCGCCGGTGGCGATTGCGTCAACGGCTTGCGATTCGACCGCATCAACTGAGCTGACATATTGCCTGCCGCGTCATACATGATGCGCCCGCCGTCGTACTCCGCCCGGCGAGCCACGCCCTTCTCGTCGAAGTTCTCGAACGTCAAGAGACGCCAATGGCCGACGAATCGTTTCTGGACGTCAGCAGCGGCGGGCTGTGCCGTGACGACGGCGTAGAGGCCGCACAGGCAGAGAGACAACGAGAGCAGCAGGCTTTGCATACGGGCGTATTACAACATTTCTCACGAAACGGCCACACGGGACCGCGACTTGGAGCTTTGAACTGGGTCTGGCGCTGCCGGAACCTGCCGCGTCCACGCCAGTGGTAGGATCCGCGACATGTGCATGCGCCGATTCGTTGCTGCGATGTCGGTTCTCGTGCTCCTTGCGACGCCGGTCTTCGGCCAGGCGCCTCCCAATGCCGCGTCCGCTCGCGTTCGCTATAACTCTCTGAAGACGTCCGTCAAGCCTGACGGCGAGCTCAAGATGCAGATCGAGGCCATCGACAGAGAGATCGCCGAGGCGACCCGCCTGGGGCAGACCGCGCAGATGCGGCGATTGCTCGCGAAAGGTACGGCGCTGCTCAACAAGCGTGGCTGGACCGAGGCGGACGACTACGACCAGTCGCTCGTGTTGCGCACCGGTAGCGTGTTTGTCGATTCGACGATGCCGTATGCCGTCAGGCTCGAGCAGGCATATGCCCCGGGAATGGCGTTGACCAGCCCTCTGGTGGCGCGCGCGGCGATCCGCCCGTTACTGACGCAGCCTGCGGGTGCACCGGAAGCCAAAGCGCTTGGTGAGTTTGCCGACGTCAGCCGCGATTTGCGCGATGTGCCCCTGGCCATGGAACTGGATGTCTCGGCGCTGGCCGACGGCGCCTACGTGCTCGATGTCGCGGTGCTCGATGGCGCCACCGCGATCGGCACCGCCAACCTTCGCGTCGCCGTCCAGAAGGGACTCAACGCCCGCCTGGCATCGCTGGAGAAGCTGGCCCTGAAGGCGCCGGAGCCGGTCCGCGCCGACATCCGATACCCCGCCGACTACGTGCGCAAGGTCAATCGCGGATTGATCGAAGTCGGGCAGTTCGACCTGACGCGTGAATTGGCGGCGGCAGAAACCATCGCCGCGTCCGCCAGGGACGGCAAGGACCCGTTCATTGGTCGCACCGGTGATTTCGAACGTCATTACGTTCTTCCGAGCGCCGGCGAAATCATGCCCTACCGCGTTTTTGTTCCCAAAACATACGACGCATCGAAGGCCGTTCCACTCGTGGTCACGTTGCACGGCCTTGGCGGCAACGAGGACGGATTCATGGATGGCTACGGCCGCCGCATCCCGGAGCTCGCGGGGCAATACGGCTATATCGCGGTGTCGCCGCTTGGCTACCGCGTCGACGGTTTCTACGGTTTCAGTTACGGCAGCGATGCTGCGTCGCGCCGAAAGCAGGAGCTCAGTGAACAGGACGTGATGCAGGTGCTGGCGCGCGTTCGCCGCGATTACAGGATAGACGAGAGCAGAATTTATCTGATGGGGCATTCGATGGGGGCCATCGGCACGTGGTTCCTCGGCGCAAAGTATCCCGACATCTGGGCGGCGCTCGGCACAGTGGCCGGGGTGGGCAATCCGCAGTCAATGGCCAGGATGAAACACATTCCGCAATTCGTCGTTCACGGTGATGCCGACCCCACGGTATCGGTGAGCGGGTCGCGAGCCATGGTCGCCGAGATGAAGAACCTTGCGGTTGATCACGTCTACATCGAGGTTCCTGGTGGGAATCACACCGACATCGCCGTGCCGAATTTTGCGGCGATGTTCGAGTTCTTCGCTGCGAAGCACAAGCCGGGTGGAACGCGGTAAGAGCGCCTGTTCGCACCCTTTACCCAGATCCCTTGGCGTGAACCTTCGGCCTGCCATTTGACGTCTTATTGACCGATACTGTAACTATCGTCGGATCGCAGATTGAGGCCCTATGAGCGTGTCGACCAGGTTTTCAGTGGTTTTCGGCGTCCTGTTGGTCGGCTCGCTGGCAATCAGCGGCAGCCGGACGGCTGCCCAGGCGCCCGGCGCGAACCAACGCGCCGTGCCCACCTTCAGTAAAGACGTCGCCCCGGTGCTCTATAAACACTGCACCACCTGCCATCGTCCTGGCGAAGTCGCCCCGATGTCCCTCCTCACTTACGAGGAAACGCGCCCGTGGGCTCGCTCGATCCGCGATAACGTCGCAAACGATGTGATGCCGCCGTGGCATGCGGACGCGGCGCATGGCCAATGGCTCAACGAACGGCGGCTGACCGCGGAAGAGAAAGACGTGATCACGCGCTGGGTCGCCGCGGGCGCGCCGCAGGGCGACGCGAATGATCTGCCGAAGAAGCCCGAGTACGCGCAGGGATGGCAGATCGGTCAACCCGATGTGGTCGTCGCGATGGAAAAGGACTACGCCGTTCCCGCACAGGGCGAAGTGCCGTATCAGTATTTCCAGATGCAGACGAACTTCACCGAAGACAAGTGGATCCAGGCGCTGGAGATTCGTCCGGGCACTCGGTCGGTCGTGCACCACGTGCTGGTCTACGCGCGCTCGCCGCAGACCACCCGTCGTCCGCCGGCGTTTCGCGCGGCCAATCCGCCGGGACCTCTTTCGCCCACCATGTTGAAGGAAATGGAAGAAGCGAAGAAGAATCCGCAGGCCTTCCAGAACCAGGCGAATAGCCGCGGTCCCCTCATTGCCCAGATTGCACCCGGTACCAACCCGACCATCTTCGCTCCCGGCACGGCGATGTTGCTGCAGGCCGGCACGGTGCTGACGTTCCAGATTCACTACACCACCAACGGTGCGCCGGCGACCGACAAGACCAGCGTCGGTTTCAGATTCGCGGCTCAGCCACCGGCCAACGAAGTTCGGGCGGCCGCGATGGCCAACCCGCGCTTCATGATTCCCCCGGGCGCCGCACGTCATCCCGTGGAATCAGGGCTCGAGTTCGTCGAAGACGTCACCATCTACAGCATGGCCCCGCACACGCACCTGCGCGGCAGGGCCTGGGAAT
>JACCSI010000431.1 GCA_013813075.1 Acidobacteriota bacterium
GCCGATACTCCCGCCGCAGGTGCCAAGCCCGCCACTGCCGCAGCTCCAGGCGCGCCGCCCCTCCCGGGGGCCATCGCGGGGCTCGTCGCTCGGGATGTGGGTGCTGGTGGCGCCGTGGCGCCGACTCCCGACGAAGGTCAGGAACGCTACGCGGCACCGCCCGTACCGGCGTTTGGACCGGGCGCGTTCCCGATTCATGCCGCCGCCGGCGTTGAATACGGCGAAGGCTTCGCGGGCAACGCGCATCGGCATGCGCCGGGCGGTTGGCTGCCGGCCGTCAAGTATCTCGTCGAAGAGATGGGCGCGGACGTCAACGCCCGAGACAACGACGGATACACGCCGCTGCATCACGCCGCCGCTCGTGGCGACAACGAGGTGATTCTCTATCTCGTCTCGAAAGGGGCGGATCCGAAAGCCGTGGCCCGCAGCGGCCAGACGACCGCGGACATGGCCAACAGTCCGGTCCAGCGGTTGTCGCCGATACCCGAGACGGTCGCGTTGCTGATGAAGCTCGGCAGCAAGAACAGCAACAAGTGCGTGGTCTGCTAACTGAAAATGTTCTGAACCGTTCACTCCGGCTTAACACATCAAGAGCGGAACCATCGGGTTCCGCTCTTCGTGCGTACAGCGGTTGCGGCGAACCCGGGCCGGATCTTGCACTTGCCAGCCCGCGTGTCTTACAGGCCTATGTCGGATGCAGGTCGGGGACCGCAAACCGGCCGGGTTGATCCCCCGGAGTGGATGGCCCCGCAGATTTCAATTGAAAGGGAGTTCAGATGCGACGAAATGTTCGGATTTGCACAGTTGCGCTGTCCTGCGGCCTCGCGGCGGCATCCCTGCAGGCGCAAGCGCCTAAGGAAGTGAATCGCGAGGCGAACATGCGATTCGCGCAGATGGACGCCAACCGCGATGACGTTATTTCTCGCGCCGAGTGGAAAGGGTCGGCTCAGTCCTTCCGCGTGCACGACTGGGACAATGATGGTGTGCTGTCGCGCGAGGAGGTGCGAGTCGGGGCGCGGCGCGTCGCGCGCGGTGGCGACCCGACGCCCTTCGAGGGCTGGGATCGAGAATACGATTACACCAACTGGACCGAGGCAGGCTTCGAACGCCTCGATCTCAACCGCGACAGCCGCATTTCACGCGAGGAGTTTCCGTTTGCGCGCGCGGGGTTCAATCGTGCCGACCACAATCGAGACGGAGCGTTGTCGCGGGCAGAGTTCCTGGGCGGCGAGGACCCCGCCGAAGACGACGACCGTGACGACTCGTTCTGGAATCTCGATCACAACCATGACAATCGGGTGGACCGCGTCGAGTGGCACGGATCGCGAGCGCGATTTGACGCGCTCGACACCAACAACAACGGCGTCCTGACTCCAGCGGAATTTGCGGGCAGCGACGATGCGCCGCCGGATCTGTTCAACAGCGTCGACACCAACCGCGACAACGCCATCGTCTGGACCGAATGGCATTGGGACAAAGCCAGCTTCGACGCCCGCGATGTCAATCGGGACGGCCGCATCACTCGTGAGGAACTCAACCGCACCGGTGGCGGCGCGACAGCCGCGCAGAATACGGCACACAAAGCGGGCTACAACCGTGGTCTGACTGACGGGCGAACAGCGGGGCAGCAAGACCGCACTCGCGGCTGGGGCTGGACCCTGGACGGCCGCGAAGAACTGGAACGCGCCGACGCGGGTTACGAGAATCGGATAAATGGCCTGGTCGAATACCAGACGGGATATCGCGACGGCTTCCGGCAGGGGTATCGTGAAGGGTACGAGCGCCGATAGCCGGTCTCAGTGTTAACGTGCGTTTCCCCCAGATGAACTTGAGCAGGCGGGATCGATTCATCATCCCGCCGGTTCTTGTCGCTCTCCTCATCACCTCAATCGTGGTCTGCGCGTGGGCCGGGCGCTACGCGTGGGCGATCCACCGTCTCACTCGCGGCGTTGGCGATACCGTGTTCTACACCTCGGACGGCAAGCCGTGGTTTGCCATGGACGAGCAGCGTCGCGACGTGTCGCTGCAGGATGTCTCACCGCATGTGCGCAATGCGGTCATCGCGGTCGAAGACCACCGCTTCCGCTATCACCTCGGCATCGATCCGCTGGGGCTGATGCGCGCGGTTGCCGAAAATGTGCGGGCCCGCGGCATCTCTGAGGGCGGAAGCACCATTACGCAGCAGCTCGCCCGTACGTTGTTCCTGTCCAACTCGCGCACCTGGGGGCGCAAGTTCAAGGAGGCCGCGCTGGCGCTGATGCTGGAGCAGCGCCTCTCGAAGGACCAGATTCTCGAGCTCTATCTCAATCGCGTGTATCTCGGCGCCGGCACCTATGGCGTGGAAAAGATGTCGCAGCATCTGTTTGGGAAATCTGCCAAGCAGGTGTCGGTAGCAGAGAGCGCGCTGATTGCCGGGTTGGTGCAACGGCCCTCTGGCCTGTCGCCGTGGTCGAATCTGTCTGGCGCGCGCGAGCGCAGTCACATCGTGCTGGAGCGCATGCGCCGCGAGGGCTACATCACCGAAGCAGAAGAGAAGACCGCGCGCGCGGCGCCGTTGCGCCTGCGTCCCTATCCGCAGTCCGATCGTGCCGACAATGGATATGCCAAGCAGTTCATCCGCCAGCAGTTCCGCAATGTGTTCGGCGGCGACCATCCTCCCGACTGGAAGGTGATGACGACGTTCAACGCGACACTGCAAGCCGACGCCGAGCGCGCGCTGACTGGTGGCCTGGCGCGGCTCGGCCGCGGCAATCTCCAGGGGGCGCTGGTCGCGATACGGCCCGACACGGGTCAAATTGTCGCGCTCGTCGGCGGCCGGGACTTCACGCGCTCAGAGTTCGACCGCGCGTCACGCAGCCAACGGCAGCCAGGGTCTGCGTTCAAGCCGTTCGTGTATGCGGCTGCCCTCGAGCGCGGCTACACACCCGTTACCAAGCTGGCACAACCAGAGCAGATTCCGGTCAAAGGCCTCGGCGACTGGCGGCCCCGCAATGCCAGCACCGCGACGAGTGAACCCGTGCCGCTGCGCGAAGCATTCATCGAATCGAATAACCGCGCGGCCGTCGGCCTGCAGCAGGCCCTGGGCTCGCGCCCGATTCGCAGCTTGGCCCACGATGTCGGTCTCGAGAACATGCCCGACGTTGCGTCGCTGGCACTTGGCACCGGATTGGTATCGCCGCTGCAACTCACCGCCGCGTATGCGGTGTTTCCCAACAGTGGCTATGCGGTCAAGCCCCGGGCGATCGTCAGCGTCATCGACGCGCATGGCTCCGACGTGTGGGATCAGGAGACGGGCAAACGTCGAGTGATCTCCGACGAGACGGCGTTTCAGATGGTGTCATTGATGCGCGATGTCATCGACCGCGGCACTGGCACCGCGGCGCGGACGCGCGGGGTCAGCTTTCCCGCCGGAGGCAAGACCGGCACCACCAATGATGGCCACGATGCGTGGTTCGTCGGCTTCACGTCGTCGCTCGTGGTCGGTGTCTGGGTAGGACTGGACGAGCCGGGCCCGATGGGGGCGAACGCCTCGGGCGCACGCTACGCGCTCCCGATTTGGGCGGATTTCATGACCCAGGCGGTGCGGGTGCTGGCGGCGCGGAACTTCACGCCGCCGGCGAGCCTTCATCAGGAGGTGTTGTGCAGCGTCTCCTATGCCAAGGCCACCACCTTCTGTCCGACCTACCGCGAGTTCTTCAAGGCGAAGGATGACCTGCCGCGCGACACCTGTCGCCTCCATCGCGGACCGACCGCGGCGGAGCGTGTCCGGGACGCCGTCAAAGGGTGGTTCGACCGGCTCCGCGGCATCTTTCGATAACGCTATGCCAGGGCCGCGGCGTACTCCTCGTACCTGCCCTTATGGTCCTTGATCGCCCCTTGGTCGAAGTGCCAGACGCGGGTGCCGACTTCTTCCATCAGGTCCTGGTCGTGAGTGACGAGCAAGACCGTGCCTTCAAACTTCTGCAGCGCAATGTTCAGTGCGTTGATCGATTCCAGATCGAGGTGGTTGGTGGGCTCGTCGAGAATCAACACGTTCGGCTTCAGCAGCATGATCCGGCAGAAGAGCAGGCGCGCAGTCTCGCCACCGGACAGCGCGTGCGTTGGCTTGAGACCTTCCTCACCGCTGAAGAGCATCTGCCCCAGCAGGCCGTGAATGTCCTGCCGTGACGCCTGCGGGTCGAACTGGTGCAGCCACTCGACGGCGGTCATACCCTTCTCGATCTGGCCGGCGTGGTCCTGCGGGAAATAGCCAATCGACGCCTCGTGCCCCCAGCGCATCGTTCCCGAGTCGAGATCGGCCGGCGCCGCCGGACGATCGGGTGCGTCGGACATCAACGCTTTGAGCAGCGTGGTCTTGCCGACACCGTTGCGGCCGACGATCACGATTTTGTCGCCGCGATTGACGATGGCGCTGAAATCGGTGACGACGTGCTGGTCGCTGTAGCTCTTCGCGATGTTGCTGAACTCGAGTGCCGTCCGCCCTGACGGGCGGTTCATCGTGAATCGAATGAAGGGACGCTGGATGTTCGAACGCGCCAGCTCCGTGGTCTGCAGGCGCTCCACTTCCTTGCGCCGCGACTGCACCTGACTCGAACGGGTGCCGGCGGAGAAGCGGGCGATGAAGTCGTTCAACTGTGCGATCTTCTTTTCCCGCTGGGCATTCTGCCCTTCGACCTGCGACCGGATCTGTGTCTTCGCCATCACCATATCGTCGTAACCGCCGGTGTAGGTGATGATCGTGTGGTAGTCGATGTCGGCGATGTGGGTGCACACCGAGTTCAGGAAATGACGGTCGTGCGAGATGACGATGAGGGTGCCGTCATAGCGGACGAGGAACTCGCGCAGCCAGTGAATCGACTCGAGGTCGAGGTGGTTGGTCGGCTCATCGAGCAGTAAGGCCTGGGGATGTCCGAACAGCGCCTGCGCCAGGAGCACGCGGACTTTCTGGCCGCTTTGGATCTCCGCCATCGGCCGGTCGTGCATCTCTTCGGGAATGTCGAGACCCTGCAGCAGAATGGCGGCATCGCTCTCAGCGGTGTAGCCGTCCTCCTCGCCCACCACCCCCTCGAGGTCGCCCAGACGCATGCCATCCGCGTCGGTAAGGTCTGGCTTCGCGTACAGGACATCGCGTTCCTGCAGCGCGTCCCACAGCCGCTGATTGCCCATGATGACCGTGTCGATGACGCGGACCTGGTCAAACGCGTAGTGGTCCTGCTTGAGGACGCCCATCTTGGGCGGTCGCGTCACGGCGCCGCGCTGCGGCGCGATTTCGCCGGTCAGCAGCTTCATGAACGTCGACTTGCCGGCGCCGTTTGGACCGGTCAGGCCATATCGTCGGCCGGGATGGAAGGCGGTGGTCACCTCCTCGAAGAGGACTTTGGACCCGTACCGCATGGAAACGTTGCTGACTGAAATCATGAATGGCGGCGTTTTACGACGGTGAATTTCCCCGAGTGGAGAACACTCCATGATAGCACCGGTGCCGTGGCCAATGGGGAGGGCGCGCTGCCGCTCCGAGACGGTTCGACGAGCGCACGGCCTGAAGCGGTCCGGGCGATGGCGAGAAGGCGGGGCCGTGGTCCAGCCCCGTGGACGCTGCGTCTTAGTGCTCCACGCCGAGGTCTCTGAGC
>JACCSI010000437.1 GCA_013813075.1 Acidobacteriota bacterium
CGGACGTTGGCACGATCCTGCGTCGCGTTCGACGGCGCGTAGACTCCCCCACTCCAGGCGCTGCGACCCTCGAGTGCCAGCTCGCCATGAATCGCACACGAACCCTTGGGGACGGTGCCGGCGACAAAGTAATCGGTGTAGACACTCGACCCCGTGGTGTAACTGCCGCCGTCCTCAATCGTCACGGCGCCGTGGCAGCCCTCAACCGGCCGCAGGCCCGACAAGCGGCAGACTTGTGCGGCGACGATGCCCTTGGGCGCCTTGTACCAATCTTTCGGATCGCCCTCCGTGGCCTTGCGCATGAACCCCGCCCAAAGCGGCACGGCCACCTCCGCGGCGTAGCCGCCGCCCAGGATCGTCTGCGGCTGATCGAATCCAACCCACACGCCCGTGACCAGGCGCGGCGTGTAGCCCACGAACCAGGCGTCGTGATAATCGTTGGTGGTGCCGGTTTTTCCTGCCGCGGGCAACTTGAACCCGAGCTGACGCGCTTTCCACGCCGTGCCGTGATCGATCACATCGGCAAGCATGTGGGTCATCAGGTACGCGGTCTGCTCATTGATCACCTGATGCGCCTCCGACTGCGCAGTGAAGAGCACCTCTCCCGCCTGATCTTCGACGCGAGTGACGTAGGTCGGCGTACGGCGCACGCCACTGCTCGCAAACACCGCGTAGGCAGCGGTGAGGGACTCCAGCGTCACTTCACCAGCACCCAGTGCCGCGGACGGCACCTTTGGCATATCGCTCACGCCAACACGCGCCGCATAGTCGGCGGCCTTGCCGAGGCCAACGTCCTGGATCATGCGGACCGCTGCGCGATTACTCGACGTCTTCAGTGCCGTCCGCATCGTCATGGCACTGGCGGTCGAGTGGCCGTCCTCCGGAAGCCACGCGCCCTGCGGGGTATCTGTGGGCTCGTTGAGGCCATCGATAATCGAGGATGGTGTATAGCCGGCCTCGAGAGCGGCCGCGTAGACGAACGGCTTGAACGCAGACCCGGACTGGCGCTTCGATTGGGTCGCGCGGTTGTAGTTGCTTTGGATGAAATCACGGCCGCCGATCATGGCGCGCACTTCGCCGGTGCGCGGATCCATCGCCAGCAACGAGGCTTGAAGCTTCGCCGGGTTGGCACGGCCGCGCGCGCCGCGACGGCGATCGAGGTCAGCCAGAATGCGTTGCACTTCTGCGTCGGCGGCACGCTGCATCGCGAGGTCGATCGTCGTGTAGACCTTCAACCCGCCCTCGTAGAGGCGCTCTTCACCAAAGCGGTCGATCAATTCCTTGCGCACGTGCTCCTTGAAGAAGCGGCCATACGGCTCTTCCCGGCGTAGCGCGTCGACGAGCACAACCTTGCTTTTGCCCGCCTGTGCGAACGTAGCTTGATCGATTACCCCTGTGTCGCGCATCTGACCGAGGACCACCGCGCGGCGTTTGACCGCACGGTCGACGCTGACCGTCGGCGCGTAATTCGACGGCGCCTTGACGAGGCCGGCCAACAGTGCTGCCTCCGCCACCGAGAGCTCCGACGCGTGTTTGCCGAAGTACCCGAGTGATGCCGCCTCCGCACCATAGAGCCCGGATCCGAAGTAGACCTTGTTGAGGTACAGCTCGAAGATTTGCTCCTTGGAATATTCGGTCTCGATCGACGCGGCGAGGAGCACCTCTTGAATCTTGCGCGTGTAGGTCTTCTCGAGGTTGAGGAAGCTCAATCGCGCGAGTTGCTGCGTAATGGTGCTGGCGCCCTGCGCGGTTCGGCCCTGGCGCACGTTGGCGACGGCGGCGCCGAGAATGCGGATGAAATCGACGCCGTGGTGGTCGTAATAGCGCTGATCTTCAATCGCCAGCACCGCCTGCTTCAGATGGGGCGATATGCGCTCGAGCGGTACCTCCAGTCGCTGTTCCTTGGAAATCGTGAAGGCCGGTGCGCCCTTGTGGTCGTAAAAGACCGACGAGCGCGCCATTTGCGTCACTTGACTCAGCGTCGATCGGTCTGGGACGCCGTCGAAAATCTGGTGAGCGAAGAGCGCGCTGGCGCCCATTCCCATCCAGAACACGATGGCCAAGGCAACCATGACTGCGACAAAGCCGCGGGGGTGACGAGCCACCATGTAAGTCCTTCTCCTGCCAACCTTTACCGCATCGGATCCCTACATTCGGAATTCCTGGCAAGGTTCGACTTCGCCAGTGCAAGAGGCACACCACGGACAACCATCGGCCAGCCACTGGCAACCGGAAGCAGGCCGCGTCGACGGAAGGTTCTCGTTCGAATTCGACGAGGAAGGGACCAACTGGCGAAGAGAATTTGGCGGGGTGGACGGGACTCGAACCCGCGGCCTCCGGCGTGACAGGCCGGCGTTCTAACCAACTGAACTACCACCCCTTGTGAGGGATCTTCGCGGCGACCTACCAGTCGAGGTGACCAAAACCGACGTCGTCGATTACGCGAGTGCGAATTACGCGAGTGCGGCAATGGTGGGCGGTACAGGACTCGAACCTGTGACAGCCGGCGTGTAAAGCCGGTGCTCTACCAACTGAGCTAACCGCCCCTAGGGCCCCCCTGGCCCCGCCCGGTCGAGGGCGGCAAACCGTTATCGTATCGAAAGCTGGACCTTGAACGCAAGCAGCGCCAGGGCCAGGATCAGGCCGCCGACAGCGTGATGCTCGCGATTGGCAAGGGCCCGCGTCACACTGAACGAGCGCACCATCGGCGGCGCGACGCGTTGCGCGTAGGCGTCGTACTCGCCGCCGAACTTGTCGCGAAGGTGCGCCTCCTCCGCGCGAATCGCGGCGGTGATGGTGATCGCCAGATACACGCCGACGATCGCCGCAACCCGCGGGTCGCCAGCGGCAATCGCAATGCCCACGCCGATAATGGACGACCCGACATACAACGGATGACGCGTAAACCGATACGGTCCCGACCGCGTGACTTCTCGGCTTTTCTCAACATGCCCGGCCGCCCAAATCCGGCCGGCTTCGCCGACCGCGGCCATCGCGCCGCCGACGACCAGTGTGCGCCACGTCGGTTGCGCGAGCCACAGCACGACCCCGGTTAATACGAACCCGGCCGTGACTCGCCAACGCGCAATGCGCTGTGCCACGGTCACCGCGGTGCCCCGTCTGCGCGCGCCAACCGGCGGTCAATGGCGGCAGTCACGTCGCCAACGGTGATCTCGTTGATGCACATGCGCGATTCCACCGGACCCTCGCCGCCACGTTGACACTGCCGCTTGTGGTGGCACTGGCAACCACTGGCGCGCGATACCACTTCGTCCGCTGGGCTCCACGGCCCGTTGCGCGCGGGCCATGTTGGTCCGTACAAGCCGACGATCGGCGTCGACATTGCCGCGGCGAGATGCACGGGTCCGGTATCACCGGAAATCATCAACGCTGCACGGCTGGACAGCGCCAGCAGGTCGCCCAGGCTGGTCTCTGGCGCGCGCACCGCCGCACCCTGCGAAGCGGTCACGACCGCATCTGCAAGACCAGCTTCCCCAGCGCCCCACAACACGTAGGACGGCAATGCATGGCGCGCGCGAACATGTTGGGCGACCTGGCCAAAGCGCTGCGGGGCCCAGCGCTTATTGGGCCACGCCGCGCCGGCATTGATCAAGGCAAACCCACCTGCGCCGCGCGACATCGCATCGGCCGCGACCCCATCCGCCGCGGATGATGTCGGCACCACGAACGGGAACTGCACGGCGTACGGTGTAGGGATGTTGAGCGCGGACAGCAGCGACAGGTTCTTCTGGATGATGTGCACGCCAACAGTGACCGCGACCCTTTCGCTGTAAAACACCGCGGCGGACCCTTCTCGCAGGGCGTCCCGCTCGAAGCCAATGACCCGCTTCGCACCAGACAGCCGCGCCATGGCTGCGGACTTCAACAGGCCCTGCAGATCCAGCGCCGCGTCATACGCACGCCGTCGCATCATCGCCACCGCCTGCCC
>JACCSI010000443.1 GCA_013813075.1 Acidobacteriota bacterium
CCCTGGATGCGCTCGACAAACTCGTCTTCGCCTAGCCGCAGCATCGCCGTGTCACCGTCGAGCATAACGACCGCATCGTGCGCATCGGCGACGTCAATCTGTGAGACTCGTTCCGCGAGGTCCGGTCGCGCCTCGAGCGCGGTCAGGACACGCGCCGCGAGCCGCGCGCGCGCCTGGTCGGCGGCCCCGTCGCTCTGACGCGACGCGAGGCCATCGATCATCGGCAGGTTCAGATCGGCGTAGTTCGGGCCGAATTCGTCGATCACAACACCCTCGTCGTCTACGAGGTAGAGCGCACCCGATAGACGGGCGATGCCCATCGGCACCCGCTCGCGGATCGCGATGTCGATGCGCGACGGCAACACTCGTCGCAACCGCGCGTCTTCGACCCACGGCGAAGACAGCAGTCGCGTTTGCCACTCGGCCAGGCTCACCGTCAGGATGTTGCGGCCGCGGAGTCCATGGACCAACGCCAGCACCTCGCCGTTCGAGAGCCGATCGTTCCCGCGCACCGAGATGCGTGATACCTGCAGGTAGGACGCGCCCAGCACCAGCGCCGTGCCACGCCAGCCGCCATAAACGGCAAGGGTCAGGACGCCGACGATGCGGGCGCTCAGCCAGGCTTGACGCAAGTTGACCTTACGCTTGCGCGCTGGTTTGGGTTGCGCGCGGCGGAAGCGCCTGTCGGTCGGTGCGGCAACGGCGCGCATGCTCAGGCCGTTTCCCCACGGCCGTACCGCCGCTGCAGTTGCGCCACCACGTCGGCGGCCACGCCGCCGATCGAGCCGGCGCCAAGGGTAATCACCAGGTCGCCGGGCTGCGCGAGATCAACCAGGGCCGGCGCGACATCGCGGAGCGCGGGTACGACGTGCACCGGTGTGGCACGACTGGTGTTGATGGCCGCGGCGAGCGCTTCGACCGTGATGCCCGGCAGTGGGTCCTCGCTCGCAGCGTAGATATCGGTCAGCACCACTTCGTCGGCGCCCGCCAGCGACAGGCCGAACTCACGCATCAGGTCGCGCGTCCGGGTGTAGCGATGCGGTTGGAACGCCACGACGACTCGCGCAGGGCGGGCCGCCCGTGCGGCCGCCAAAACCGCTGCGATCTCGGTCGGATGATGACCGTAATCGTCAACCACCCGGATGCCGTTTATCTCACCGCAGTGCTGAAACCGGCGCTCCGCTCCCTGGAAGTCGGCCAGGCCGGCGGCGATGTGCTCGAACGGGACGTCCAGCTCCAACCCCACCGCCACGGCGGCCAACGCGTTCTGCACCGAGTGCCGTCCCGGCACCTGCAGACGCATCTGGCCAAGGGTCTCTGGGCCGGATGTCAGATGACGCCGCACGATCGTGCACGTGCTCCCAAAGCCGGCGAGCACCACATCAGTCGCCGTCACATCGACGTCGTCTCGGGTCAGGCCGTAGGTGATCAAGCGGCGCGTCAAGCGCGGCCGCAGTGCCATGAGTTCGGAGTCGTCGGCGCAGGCGACCACGGCGCCGTAGAACGGCACCTTGTTCGCGAACTCGACGAAGGCCTGCAGCAGATCATCGAAGCCACGGTACGCCTCCATATGTTCGCGATCGATGTTGGTCATCACCGCAATCGACGGAAACAGCTTCAAGAACGACCGATCGCTTTCATCCGCTTCTGCAACCATGTAGGCGCCGCGTCCGAGCCGGGCGTTGCTCCCAAACGCGCGCAGGACACCACCGATCACGGCCGTCGGGTCAAGGCCTGCACGTTCGAGCACCAACGCAATCATCGAGGTGGTGCTGGTCTTGCCGTGTGCGCCGGCGACGGCAATGCCAAAGCGCAGCCGCATCAGCTCACCGAGCAGCTCGGCCCGGGCAATCACCGGAATACGCCGCGCCTTGGCCGCCGCCAACTCCGGATTGTCGGCGCGCACCGCGGAGGTGAACACGACGACGTCCGCTTCACCCACGTTGCCGGCAAGGTGCCCGATGTTGACCTCGACACCGAGCGACTGCAGCCGCGAGGTCGTCTCGGACTTCTTGTGGTCCAACCCGCTCACCTTGTATCCAAGGTTGCACAGCAACTCCGCAATCCCGCTCATGCCGCTGCCGCCAACGCCGACAAAGTGAATGCGGTGGGTCTTGCCAAGGACGTTCACGCGCGGTGCCCTGCCAGTTCCCAGACACGATCGGCAATCCGCGCGGCGGCGTCCGGCCGCGCCAGTGTGCGAATCGCCAAGGCCATCCGTCGCCGGCGTTCGGGGTCGTTGATTATCTCCGAAATGCTACCGGCGAGCCGTTCACCGGTCAGCTCGCGCTCCTCGATCACTTCGGCCCCTCCCGCATGGGCGACCACGTCGGCGTTCTTACGCTGGTGATCGTCGGTCGCTGTAGGCAACGGCACGAGAATCGCCGCCCGCCCGGCCGCAGCCAATTCCGACAACGTCGTCGCACCGGCGCGCGCAACCACGAGATCGGCCCGGGTCATTTCGCGGTCCATCTCGTACAAGAAGGCCTCGACCCTGACCTCGAGCCCCGCGCCCCGATAGGCGTGTCGGACCATGTCCAGGTCGCGCTCGCCCGTCTGGTGAACGATCGCGAGGTGAGTGCCTGCGGCTGCCAGCCGCGTCGCTGCCTCCACCATGGCCACATTGATCGCGTGTGCGCCCTGAGAGCCGCCAAAAATCAGCACCCGTGCCGCGTGTGGCGGCGAATCGCTCTGGTCATCGGCGTCCTTCACATCGCGAAAAAATTCTGGCCGCACCGGGTTGCCGGTCACGAAACCGGTCCCCGGAAAAAAGGCCAGCGCTTCGTCGAACGTCACCGCCGCTGCACGCACGACGCGCGCGAGCAGCCGGTTGGTCAGGCCGGGCATGGCGTTCTGCTCGAGCAGCATCGTGGGGTAGCCACGCGTTGCCGCCAGCATCAGCACCGGCCCGGAGGCAAAGCCGCCGACGCCCACCACCACATCGGGGCGGTAGCGCGAGACGACACGCCACGCGTCGACTGCCGCAAGCGGCAGAATCGACAACCCTTCGAGCCGTTCGCGCCGGGACTTGCCCTTGAGCCCGGCCACGCGAATCAGCTCGAGAGGAAAGCCTTCCCGCGGCACGACGCGGGCCTCGACGCCCGTCGCGGTGCCGACAAACGTCACCATCGCCTCGGCATCGCGGCGTTTGAGTTCGCGCGCCAGCGCAATCCCGGGGTACAGATGACCGCCGGTGCCACCGCCTGCGATCAGCACACGCACAAATCACGCAGCCCCTGTCTCTGCGCTCGCGTGTTGCGAGATGTTGAGCAGCACGCCGATCGCCAGCAGGTTGACCAGCAGCGACGACCCGCCGTTGCTGACGAGCGGCAGCGTGATGCCCTTGGTCGGCAGCAGCCCCATCACGACGCTGATATTCACGAATGCCTGAACGACGATCATCATCGTCAGGCCCAGCGCGAGCAGGGCGCCGAACCCGTCGGGTGCGTGGGCGGCCGCGCGCAGCCCACGCCAGGCGATCACGCAGAAGCACGCGACGATGACGGTCGCGCCGATTAACCCGAGTTCCTCGCTGATGACCGCAAAGATGAAGTCTGTGTGCGGCTCGGGCAGGTAGAACAGTTTCTGGACGCCGGCCATCAAACCCTTGCCCGCCACTCCGCCAGTGCCGATTGCGATCATCGACTGGATGATCTGAAAGCCGTCGCCGAGTGGGTCCGCCCAGGGGTCAAGGAACGCCAATACGCGCCGGCGTCGGTAAGCCGCCGACCACACCAGCACATACAACGCCGGCAATGCGAGGAGCACCGCGCCGGCGATATAGCGGTAGCTGAGGCCGGCCGCGAAGATCATCAAACCGACGACGGCAATCAGGGAAATGGCAGTGCCGAGATCCGGCTCGAAATAGATGAGTCCGACGAGGACACCGACAATAATGCCGATGGGCAGCAGCGAGTACCTGAGCTCATTGACGCGATGCATCCGCCGCTCGAGCATGGCTGCCGTAAAGACGATGGCCGCGAGCTTGGCCAGCTCCGACGGCTGGATACCAAGACCGCCAATCGCGAACCAGCGGCGCGACCCATTGACGGGACGCGAGAACAACACGGCCACCAGCAGCACCGTGACGCCGGCAAGCAGCGTCCAGATCAACGTTTCGTTGCGATACGTGCGGTAGTCCACACGCATTACCAGGTACAGCACCGCCACACCAAGCAGCGCCCACATCACCTGCTTGGTGACGAACAGGTAGGGCTGGTCGTAGCGTTCGAGTGCGACGAGCGCCGAGGCGCTGTAGACCATGACCACGCTGACGCACACCAGTGCCAGCGTTGCAAGAAACAGCCACTTGTCAGATTGAAGCTTCCGCGCCATATTACAGAACCGTAAAGTTCAGCTTGCTTGGTCCGAAACTACACTCGGCAGTCGAACCGTCAGCAGTCGTCAGTCGACCGGGGGATTGAGACACCAGTCTCGCCACCCGGGGTGGGTGGCGTTCCCAGCGACCGGCTCTCATTCGCACCTGGTCGATCTGACGACTGCTCACGGCTCAACTCGCCTTCCGAACGAAGAACGAAGATTCAGTTCTTCGTTCGTCACTCTCTATTTCTCTCCCGCAGGTACCGCCCGACCTCGTCTTTGAACGCGCGTCCACGGGCGGCGTAGTCCGCGAACATATCGAAACTGGAACAGGCGGGCGCCAGCAGCACGACGCCGTCCGGACGTGCCAGTTGACCCGCCTTGGCCACGGCATCGGCCATCGAATCCGCTTCCACCACGGGGACGACGCCTTCGAGCGCCTGACGGATCAACGGTCGAGCTTCACCAATGGCCACGACGGCCTGGCCGCACGCCGACAACGGCCGGCGTAGGTCCTCGAACCGACCGCCCTTATAACGTCCGCCGACAATCGCGACCACGCGATCGAAGCTCTCGATCGAGCGCCCCGCCGCGTCGATGTTCGTCGCCTTCGAGTCGTTGACGAACCGCACGCCACCAACCGTCGCGACCAGTTCCATGACGTGCTCGAGTCCTGTGAAACCACTTAGGGCCCGCGTCATCGCGTTCCCGTCGATTCCTGCCACATGACAGATCGCCGCGGCGGCGGCGACGTTGCTCAACATGTGTCGTCCGGCCAGCTCGATGGACGCGAGCGGCACCAGCGGCGTCGCGCCTTCTGACGTGCGCTGCCAAATGAAATCGCGTTCCACGTAGACGCCGGCCTCGGCGATGTTGTCGACCGCGTACTGCAACTGCCTCGCGCGGGTACCCGCTGCCAAAGCGAGCGCCGCGGCGCTGTCGGCATTGATGACTGCCCAGTCACTCGCAGTCTGGTTCGCGAACACCCGCGCCTTGGCGCGGCCGTACGCGGGTTCGTCCGGGTGACGATCCAGGTGGTCGGGCGAAAAGTTCAACAACGCCGCGATCCATGGATGAAACTGGTCGGTCGTCTCGAGCTGAAAGCTGCTCGCTTCAACGACGTGCACGGTGGCTTCGGTGGAGGCGTCTACTTGTGAGCTCAAGGGCACCCCGATATTTCCGCCAACCAACACTCGCCGACCTGCCGCTTCCAACATCCGACCGACCAGCGTGGTCGTCGTCGACTTGCCCTTGGTCCCCGTAATGGCCACCACCCGGCCACGCAACCAACGGAACGCCAGTTCCAGTTCCCCGATCACCGGTACGCCCCGAGCGGCTGCAGCGACGATGGCCGGCAGCTCGATCGGCACGCCAGGACTCATCACTACCAGGTCCGCATCGGCCACGGCCGCCGCGTCGGTTGATCCAAGCTCCAACGCGACACCGGCCGCCCGCAATCGCCCAGCGTCCGCCACCCCCGGTTGCCTGTCAGTCAGCGTCACTCGGGCCCCGCGTTGAACGAGCAGCTCCGCGACCGCCACCCCGCTGCGCGCGGCGCCAACCACCACGACGCGCACTCCCTGAACACTGAACGACGACATTCGCACCTCAACGCAGCTTCAACGTTGTCAGACTGAAGAGCGCAAAGATGATCGCGACGATGATGAATCGCGCGATGACCTTGGGCTCCTGCCAGCCGATCAACTCAAAGTGGTGGTGGAGAGGCGCCATCTTCAACACGCGTTTGCCCGTCAACTTGAACGACGCCACCTGCACCATTACCGAAAGGGCTTCGAGGACGAACACGCCGCCGACAAACACCAGCAGTAACTCCTGCTTGATCAGAATCGCGACCGTTCCAAGCGCGCCGCCGAGTCCGAGCGACCCGACGTCGCCCATGAAAATTTCCGCGGGGTGGGCGTTGTACCAGAGAAAGCCGAGACTGGCGCCGACCAGGGCGCCGCAAAAAATAGTCAGCTCACCGACCGGGCCGAAGTGCACCAGCAAGAGGTACGAGGCCAGCAGCGCGTGGCCGGTCACATAGGCCAGGGCCGTATACGCCGTCGCTGCGATAGCGAAGGTGCTGATCGCCAGACCGTCTAATCCATCGGTGAGGTTGACGGCGTTACTGGTGCCAACGAGCACGAACATCGCAAACGGCACGTAGAACCAGCCAAGATCGGGGATCAGTTGCTTGAAGAACGGAAAGATCAAGCGCGTGTTGTACTGGTTGGTGCTGGCCAGCCACATCAGCGAGAGGCCGATCACGAGCGCCACGGCAAACTGCATGCCCATTTTCTGGCGTACGGACAGGCCGCCGGACGAGCGGCGCGTGATTTTCAGGTAGTCGTCGAGCAGCCCGATCGTCCCAAACGAAGCGGTCGCCAGCACGGCAATCGAGACGTAGATGTTGGTGAGGTCGGCCCATAGCAGCGTCGAGCCCAGGGCGGCGGCGAGGATCAACAGCCCGCCCATCGTCGGCGTGCCGGCTTTGGCGAGATGGCTTTGAGGGCCTTCCTGACGAATGACCTGTCCTATCTGAAAGCTCCGCAGGCGACGAATGAGCCATGGACCAAGCACCAGACTGACCACGAGCGCCGAAAGGCTTGCCGCGGCGGTACGGAAGGTGATGAATCGCCACAGCGCGACGTCGGGCACGAGAAAGGGCAGGAGGTGGAACATCATCAGGAGAATTCCGTCGTGATGCGATCCACTACCGTGTCGGTCCGGATCCCGCGGGACCCCTTGACCAGTACGAGGTCACCCGCGTCGAGCCACGGAAGAATTAAATCGGATGCGGCGCCGCTCGACGTCGTCCAGGTGACGGCGTCGCGCGGCATACCGGCGTGCACGGCTGCCTGGGCGAGCGCCTTCGCCGGGTCGCCGCCGATGACGATCAGGCGATCGAGTCCGGCTGCCGCAGCCGCACGGCCGCATTCCTGATGGAGACGCATGGAATGATCGCCGAGCTCGAGCATCTCGCCGAGCACCGCCGCCTTGCGTCGGACCCTGCGTTCGCCGCCCACAACTTCGAGCGCGCGCGCCAGTGCCGTGGGACTGGAGTTATACGAGTCGTCAACGAGCGTCACCCCCTTCGCCAGCCGCAACACCTCGCCGCGATGGGAGATGGCCTTGAGGTGCGCCGCGCGTGTGGCGATCTGTTCGAGTCCGATGCCGAGCTCGTTCGCGACCGCCGCGGCGGCGAGCAGATTCGACAGGTTGCCGCGACCGAGCAGCGGTGTGGTGACGTCGATGCCCCCCGCCGCCGTGCGCAGTCGGAAGCGCGTGCCGTCGAGGCCCAGATCTTCAACCGCATCAGCGCGAACATCGGCCGTAACCGCGGTACCAAACGTCACCGTGCGTCCCGCAAAGCTGCGGACGCGCTCCATAATTAGCGGGTCATCGGCATTGCACACCAGAACATCGGTGGAGTGCGCGGCCTCGAGAATTTCGCTCTTCGCCTCCGCGATGGCATTTGGCGATGCGAAGTGGCCGAGGTGAGCGTCGCCAACGTTGGTCCACACGCGCATTTCCGGTTCGGCAATGTGTACCAGCAGCCGAATCTCGCCGGCGTGGTTCATGCCCAGTTCCATCACCGCAATGTCGGCGCCGTGCCGAAGCTCCAGCAACGACAGGGGCAGACCCAGGTGGTTGTTCAGGTTTCCCCGGTTTTTCGTGACGCGGTACGCCCCGGACAAAAGATCCGCCATCGTCTCTTTCGTTGTCGTCTTGCCGGCGCTGCCGGTAATCGCGACCACTTTGGCGCCGACCTGCCGGCGCACGAATCTGCCGAGGTCCTGCAAGGCCGACGTGGTGTCGGGGACGTCAATGATGAGGGCGTTGCCGCGCGCGACCTCGGCACCGCGGTTGAAGCCGTGGCTGACGACCGCTCCGGCGCCACCCCTTTCAATGGCGGTGCGAACGAACTCATGGCCGTCGCGCGCCGCCACGATGGCAAAAAACAGATCGCCGCGCTGCAGCGTGCGCGAATCGATCGAGAACCCGTCGATGATCTGCTGCGGGGAGCCCGACGCGACGCTGCCCCCAGTGGCCGTGGCAATCATTGCCGCAGTCAACACCATCGGCGCGCCACTCATGAGCTCGCCGCCGTTGATCGGCCGCGCCTGCGCGCCAGTGCACCACGCGCAATCTCGCCGTCATCGAACGGCAGGACCCGGTCGCCAATCTGCTGATACTTTTCGTGGCCCTTGCCGGCGATCAGGACCACGTCACCCGGCTCACCTTGCTCGACCGCGCGTTCAATCGCCTCGCGCCGGTCAACGATCTCGCGAATGTCCGGGGGGCGGCCCGACTGGCTGCCGGCGGGAATGCCGCGCTTGATCTCGTCGATGATCCGATGCGGCTCTTCGCTGCGCGGGTTGTCGGACGTGATGACCACGACGTCACTGAGACGTGCGGCCACCATACCCATCAACGGTCGCTTGGTCCGGTCGCGATCACCGCCGCAACCAAACACCGTAATCAGCCGCCTGGGCGCCAGCTGGCGCGCCGTCTCGAGCAGATTGCGCAGCGCATCATCGGTGTGCGCGTAGTCGATGACCACGGTGACTTCGTCAGGAGCGGCGGAGACCACTTCAAATCGTCCGGGCACTCCGGGGAGCGCCTTGACGCCATCGGCAATCGCGTCGAGCGGCACGCCCATTGCCGTGGCCGTGGCGGCGGCAGCAAGGATGTTCGACACGTGAGGACGTCCGACCAGCTTCGATTGCACCTGCACCGGCCCGCGGGGCGTGCGGATTTCGAACGCCAGCCCGCTCAGCGTGTACTCCAGGGGACCGGGCGTCACATCCGCTGGCCGGGTCAGCGCAAACGTGACCGGGACCCTGCAGACATCGATCAGCGAGGCGCCGCGCGGGTCATCGAGATTGATCACGCCTGGTGCATCCGCCGGCAGCATCTCGAAGAGGCGTCGCTTCGCCTGGAAGTACGTTTCCATGTCTTCGTGGAAATCGAGATGGTCGCGCGTTAGGTTCGTGAAGATGCCGGCCGCGAAGCGGACGCCGTCCACCCGCTTCAATGCCAGCGCGTGCGACGACACCTCCATGACCGCTGACTTGCAGCCCTGTCGAATCATCTCGGCGAGTAACTGCTGCACGTCCGGCGCTTCCGGCGTCGTGCGCGACGCTTCGCGTTCTTCCGCGCCAAGCCGGTAGGTGACGGTGCCGAGCAAGCCGGCCTTCAGATCCGCCGCATCAAGGATGGATGACAGCAGGTATGCGGTGGTCGTCTTGCCGTTGGTGCCGGTGACCCCGACGACGCGCATGCGACGACTTGGATGGCCGTAGAAGCGGTCCGCGAGCAGTGCGAGGGCGAGGCGCGCGTCGCTGACCACAAGCCAGGGCGTCAGGTCACCCTCGGGCCGCGGCGTCTCCGCGACAATGAGCGCGGCGCCGCGCAGGAGCGCCTGGGGTACGAAGTGACTGCCGTCGGCCTTGAGGCCGCGTAGAGCCACGAACACTGAACCCGAAATGGCACGCCGCGAATCGTAGATAACCGCCGACATTGCGGCGTCATGCGTCAAACCGGCGACCGTGTTGGCATCGGTCGTGATCTCACGCAACGTGGAGAAGACGTCGGCGGCGATCACGGCTGCGCTCCGGCCACTCCAATCAGGCGCGGCGCGTCGCGGGCGAGCACCAGCGTGCAGGTCATGCCTCGTTGCAAAGGAGAGCCCGGCGCGGGTGTTTGTTCCACGACGAGGCCGGTGCCCTCTACCCTGGCGCTGAGCCCGAGGTTGGCGAGCGCGTGCACGGCGTTGCGGGCGCTCATGCCGCGAAGGTCGGGCACCAGGGAGGCATCGCCGCCCCCTGTGGCGAGCGTGACGATGACAGGCGGTTGCCATGTCGACACCGTCGGCATCACCGCGGGCTGGTCGCGGCGGGCGACCATGACCGGCACGGCTGGATTGACGGTTGGTGGGACCCCGAGATAACGCAGTGACGCTTCGGCAATGCGACCAAAAATCGGCGCCGCCACCCTGCCGCCCGCGGCGCGGCCGCTGCGCGGCGAATCGATCATCACGATCAACGTGAACACGGGTTCGCGCGACGGCACAAAGCCGACAAACGACACGTTCTGCTGCGACTGCGAATAGCGTCCGTTGACCAGCTTGTCGGCGGTGCCGGTTTTTCCAGCGACCGTAAAACCCGGCACCCTCGCCAGCCTCGCCGTCCCGATCGTGCTTTCAACGACCGCTTCCATGATCGGAAGAATCTGCGCCACGGTGCCCGGGCTGATCGTCTGGCGCGTGACCTTCGGAACCACTTTGGTGCGGACGCTACCGTTGACGACGGCGCGCACAATACGTGGCTCGATCCAGGTGCCCCCGTTGGCAATGGCATTGACCGCGCTCGCCACCTGCAGAGGAGTGACGCCGACCTGGTAACCCATCGAGACCGATGCGAGCGCGCTGTCGTTCAGCCTGGCGGGATTCCACACGATACCGGGGCTCTCGCTGGGAAAATCAGGCGAAGTCGGCTTGCCGAAGCCAAACCGGTGGATATAGAGGCCCAGTCGCTCGGCGCCGACCTTGAGTCCGATCTTGATCGCGCCGATGTTGCTCGATTTCACGATGACGTCGGCAAACGACAAGGTGCCGTAATTGTGATGGGCAAATTCGTCGATGGTGCGTGCGCCGAATCGGATGACCCCCGGGCTCGTATCGATCATCGCGTCCACTCGCATCACACGCTCTTCGAGCGCCGCCGACATCGTGACCACCTTGAAGGTCGAACCCGGCTCGTAGATGTCCTGCACGGCGCGGTTGCGACGCGCCGCCTGGTCGGACGCGCTGAACGCGTTGGGATTGAACGTCGGCCAGTTGGCCATCGCGAGAATCTCGCCGGTGCGCGTCTCGATCATGACCGCCGAGCCGCCCTCGGCACGGTGCTCTTCCACACCAGTGCGCAGTTCGCGCTCGACGATATGCTGCAGTTGTTCGTCGATGGTCAGCTCGAGCGAGCCGCCCGCGGTCGGAGCCCGCTCGAGCCGACCGCCAAACGTCTGCCGCCGCGCATCCATCTGCGCGATCAGCAGGCCTTCCTTGCCGCGGATGACCTTGTCGTACGTGGCTTCGAGGCCACCGAGGCCGACGTTGTCAACGCCGACGTAGCCGAGCAGATGCGCTGCGAGTTCCTTGTTCGGATAGAACCGGCGGCTTTCCTTCATGAAGCCGATGCCGTCAAGTTTGAGCGCCGCCACGTGACGCGCCTCGAGAGGTGTGACGCGTCGGCGGACGTAGGTAAAGGGCCGATCGGCGGCCAGCCGTTCGGCTAGCGCTGTCTGCTCTTTGTGCGAGCACGCGTCAAAGACGCCACAGAGGGCGGCCGCGGTATGTTCGGCGTTGGTGATTTCGTACGGGACCGCGTAAATCGTGTCGGCATCGACGCTATAGGCCAGCAGCCGTCCGTGGCGATCGACGATCTCGCCGCGCTTGGCCGGTAACGCCGGCGTCCGCATCTGTTGCTTTTCCGCACGATTGACCAGGTCCTGATAGCTGATCACCTGCAGGTAGACCAGCCGGGCCTCGATGCCGATCGTCCATAGGACGAACACGGCGGCGGCCACAAGAACCCGCCGCCGAATCGTCGGTCGCCAGTTGAAGGCCTGTTCAGCCACGCCTACACCTTTGTTCGCCTGGCCGGTGCGTCAGCGCACGGCCACGAGCGACTTCGCCGGAGCCTCCGCTGGAGTCACGCGCTCCAGCACGATGGCCTCGTCCATGCCCGGTGCGACCATGCCCATCTGTTCGAGCGCCAGCTTCTCGATCCGCTGGGGAGCCCGCAGGGTCTCAATC
>JACCSI010000463.1 GCA_013813075.1 Acidobacteriota bacterium
GATTGACGTCGCCGACGCGCACGATGCGGTAGTCATGCTCGACGGCGACACAGCGATGCTGCGGCTTGGCGAAGACGAGTTTGTCGAGCGCATCCAGGGCTATCTCGATGTGGCCCCGGCGCTTCGCGAACGCGTCGCCGACATCGATTACGTGGATATGCGATTCAACGAGCGGCTGTACGTGCGGCCGGTCAAGAAGGGCGGGGCCACCGCCCCGCCACAGCGGCGGTAACGGGGAGGATTCGTTGGCAAGAAACGAACGCTACGTCGTTGGGCTCGACATCGGCACGTCGAAGGTCTGCACGGTCGTCGGTGAGCTCGTCGACGGGGGCGGGGTGGACGTTATTGGGCTGGGCGTAGCGGAATCCAAGGGGCTCAAACGAGGGGTCGTCGTCAATCTCGATGCGGCGATCGAGTCGATCAAACGCTCGATCGAGGAGGCGGAGTTGATGGCCGGCGTCGAAGTCGGCACCGTCCATCTCGGCGTCAGCGGGCCGCACATCAAGGGGTTCAACAGCCGCGGGGTCGTGGCCGTGGCCGGCAAGAACCGCGAGGTGACACGAGACGATGTACGCCGGGCGATCGACGCCGCGCGGGCGGTGTCGCTGCCGGCGGGCCGCGAAATCCTGCACGTGTTGCCCCAGGACTTCGTCGTCGATGAGCAGGAAGGCATCGGTGCGCCGGTCGGTCTTACCGGGGCGCGTCTCGAAGTCAACGTGCACATCATCACGGGGAGCGCGACCACCACGCAGAATCTCATCGGCTGCGTCAACAAGGCCGGTGTGGTAGTGGTCGAGACTGTCATTGGTCAGCTGTCGGCGGCGGAGGCGGTTCTGACGCCCGACGAAAAAGAGCTGGGTGTGGCCCTGCTGGACATTGGCGGTGGCACGGCGGATCTCGCCATTTTCGAACGCGGCAGCCTGTGGCACACGGCGGTGATTGCCGTGGGCGGGGACCACTTCACCAACGACATTGCCGTCGGTCTCCGCACGCCCATTCCGGACGCAGAGAAAATCAAGCGGCGCAGCGGTTGCGCGCTGTCGTCGATGGTGGGTGAGGACGAAACCATCGAGGTCGCCAGCGTCGGCGGCCGGCGGCCGCGGGTGATGGTCCGTCGTATCCTGAGCGACATTCTGCAGCCGCGCGCCGAAGAGATCTTCCACCTGGTGTGGGACGAGATCAGCAAAGCCGGCTACGAAAAGTCGCTCAACTCGGGTCTCGTGCTGACGGGCGGCGGGGCGGTGCTCGACGGCGTGTCCGAGATCGCGGAACAAATTTTCGACCTGCCGATTCGGCGCGGCTCGCCGGTTGGCGTCGGTGGACTGGCCGACCACGTCGCAAATCCGGCGTACGCGACGGCGGTCGGTCTGGTGATTTACGCGGCGCGGCACCGTTCATCCGACGGCGCCCGCGCGGGCGGCGGGGCGCTGACGCGAATGGTGGGGCGGCTGCGCACGGTTTTCAAAGAATTTTTCTAAGACCCGACAAGGAGGTTGAATGGCGAATCTGTATGACGGCATACCGGGCGACAACGTGGAACGGCTGAGACTCACGATCGACGAACAGACCCGAGCCGGCGCACGCATCAAAGTGGTGGGTGTGGGTGGCGGCGGCGGCAATGCCGTGGCGCGCATGGTGCAGGCGGGGCTCAGTGGCGTCGAGTTCCTGGTGGTCAACACCGACGCGCAGGCATTGAAGACGAGTCCTGCGCCGATGAAAATTCAAATCGGCAACAAACTGACCAAGGGACTCGGCGCCGGCGCCGACCCAAACGTCGGCCGGCAGGCGGCGCTCGAAGACACCGACGGCCTGATTCAGGCACTGTCCGGGGCGGACATGGTGTTTGTCACGACCGGCCTCGGCGGCGGCACGGGCACCGGGGCGGCGCCGGTGATCGCCAGTCTGGCGACGGAGCTGGGCGCATTGACCATCGCGGTCGTTACCAAACCGTTCAAGTTCGAGGGAAAAAAGCGCTCGAAGCAGGCCGAGGCTGGTCTCGCCGCGCTGCGAGACTCGGTTGACACCGTCATTACGATTCCAAACGAGCGGCTGCTGTCGGTCATCGATCGCAGCACCTCGATGGTGGACGCATTCTCGACCGCGGACGATGTGTTGAGGCAGGCCATTCAAGGCATTTCCGACCTCATCCTGGTGCCCGGCCTGATCAATCTGGACTTCGCCGACGTCAAGACGATTATGTCGGGCATGGGCGTCGCGATGATGGGCACCGCCATGGCCGAGGGCTCGACGCGCGCGATGGACGCCGCGCACCGCGCCATCTCCAGCCCACTGCTGGAAGACGCATCGGTCAATGGCGCGCGGGGCGTCATTATCAATGTGACCGGCGGCCCGGATATGTCGCTGATGGAAGTCAACGAGGCCCTGACGGTCATCCAGGAAGCGGCTCACGAAGAGGCGAACATCATCTTCGGTGCGGTGGTCGACCCAGCGCTCGCGGGCCGCGTCAAAATTACCGTCATCGCCACCGGCTTCGACGACACCCTGAGCCGGCGCGGCGCGCCCGCGCAGGCGCCGATGCAGACGCCGGTGGACCTGCAAAGCTACACGACGCACCTGTCGGCGAAACCAACGGGCACCGGGGGCGGCATGGAAACGATGTCGAGTTCCAGGCTGACGATCGCTCGACGACCGGCGCTCGACCTGCCCCAGCCGGCTCGATTCGCCTCTACCGGCGCCCACCCGGGAGCCTCGGAGTCTTCGAATGGGCAAGGCGCAGAGTACGAACTCCACCTCGATCAGCTCGAAGTACCGGCGTTTCTTCGTCGGAGCGAAGGCTGAGCCGAGGTCCCGGCGTGGCTGCGGAGTCCGGCCGGTCCTGAGGGCGATGGTAGACTATATAGATCCACGAAGTCCGCGAACGCCGCCTGTGCAGGCTCAGTTCGCGGACCGTCGCCTCCCGGCCCGGTCGCGCCCGTTCCATGAAACTGAAGTCCCCCCGGCTTGCCGTAGCCCGCTCAGCCCGCTCAACCCGATCGGGCCAATCCCAGCGCGAGAGTGCCCGTGACATGTTGTCGCGGGAGGTTGGCTATGTCCGGAAACCGCACGAGAACCGGCTCCGCATTGCGCTGGCATTTCCCAACACGTACTTCGTCGGGATGTCGAATCTCGGCTTCCAAACCATCTATCGCCTCTTCAACGATCAGCCGCACATCGTCTGCGAGCGCGTATTTCTGCCACCAAAACAGGAGCTGCAGTCGCTCATCGAATCGGGGGCGCGCATTGTTACGCTCGAGTCGCAGACGCCAGTCAGTGACTTCGACGTGTTCGCGTTCTCGGTGTCGTTCGAGTGGGACTACACCAATGTCCTGACGCTCTTGCGCCTGGCCGGTCTCCCACTGCGCGCGGCGGACCGCACCGCGGACCACCCGCTCATCCTGGTCGGCGGCGCCGTGACGTTCGTCAACCCGGAACCGCTTGCCCTCTTCGCCGACGTGATTGCGGCCGGCGAAGGTGAGACCCTGGTGCCGTCGTTGATCGAGGTGGCGCAGAGCAGCGGATCTCGCCCCGAACTGCTCCGCGGCCTTGCCACCCGCCGCGGCTTCTACATCCCAGCGTTCTACGACGTCGAGTACGCCGCCGACGGCACCATCGTGCGCTACGTGCCACAGGAAGGCACAGGGGCTCCCGCCGTCGTCAAGAAGGCGGCACTCAAGACCACCGACGCCGTTGATCCCCCGTCAACGACGATCTTTACGCCAGACACCGAGTTCGGCTCGCGGTTCCTCATCGAGGTCGTGCGCGGCTGCGCCAACCTGTGTCGCTTCTGCTGGGCCGGCTATAACTACCTGCCGGTCCGCGCCTTTCCGACCGACCGCATCTTGGAACTCGCCAAGAACGCGCGCGAGCATTCTGCGCGCACCGGCCTGGTCTCTATTGCGCTCTGCGACCACCCCGATATCGAGCACATCCTGCGCAGCTTGAAAGACATGGGCTACACGATCAGCCCGGCCTCGCTTCGCCTCGACGACCTGACGCCGACGATCGTCTCGTTGCTCCGGGAGAGTGGTGAGCGGACGCTGACCATCGCCCCGGAAACTGGTTCCGATCGCCTCCGTCGCGTGATCAACAAGACGATCACCAACGACGAGATTCTCGACCGCGCCGAACTGATCTTCTCGAGCGGTTTCGAGAACTTGAAGCTCTATTACATGATCGGGCTTCCGTCGGAGACCGACGAAGACCTTGTCGCGATCCGTGATCTGACACTGCAAATACGCGACATCATGATGCGGCACGCCAAAGCTCGCGGGCGCGTCGGTCGCATTATCGGCAGCGTCAACCCACTCGTGCCAAAACCCGGCACGACGTATCAGTGGATGGCGATGGAGCAGTCCGACATCATCGAGCAGAGGATGAAGCGGCTGCGCGCGCTCGTCTCCGACATCGACAACGTCTACTTCAACATCAAGAGCGAGCGGCACTCGTACTATCAGGCGCTGCTGTCGCTCGGTGACCGCCGCGTTGCGCCGGCGATTGAAGCCGCGGAACGTAACGGTGGCCAGTGGCGTCGCGCCGTCCAGGAGTCCGGCGTTGACGGTGACTTCTATATCTTCCGCGAGCGGTCGCAGGACGCCATGCTGCCATGGGACATCATCGACGGCGGCATGAAAGCCAGCTTCTTCCGCAGCGAGCTCGAGAAGAGCTCGCGCGCGGAATGGACGCTTCCTGCGAAACGCGCCAAGGACAACGCCAGGCTATTCCCGGTCTTGTCGTAATCGTGGCCGCGTGTCGGCACTAACGCGCGACGATCGAGTGGACAGCGGCCGCGGTCGCAGACGCGTCCGTGCCAGTCAGCTGGCGACGGCAACCTGCGACGCAAATTCGCTGTAGGCCTGCAGAATAAGGTCGCGCAAGCGTTCCTGCGCATGGTTGTCGCCTTCCGGACGCAGCAGCGCGAAGCTGCGACGGTCGCCGTTGACCACATAGTTGCGTGCCGGAAAGGTGACGTTGCGTCCGGGGCCGTTGCGCCGTTCCCACACCGCAAACCCGATGAGTTTGAGGCCCTGCAAGTGGCCCTCTGTGAAGTGCAGCTCCGCCTCCGCCAGCTTTCCTGGCGGGTTTCCCTTGTCGTTCGGCATGATCTTAATCACCATGTGTGTGTCTCCCGTATCGGACTGGGAGATCAAGGTCGGTGCCAGTACAAACCGCGCAGAATCCCCACATAATGCTGGCGCCACAGTTAACGCCAGCAACCGCGGTTGCGTCTGAAAAACGAGAAGCGTGATGCATCTTCCGACACCCAACCCCGTATTTCGTTGGACGGCCGAGCCCTGGGGCCACGGACTCGTGTGCACGCCGCTTCAGTCGAGTGCGCAACACCTGTTCACGACCAGGCAACTGCAGTTGCGCCCTGCCACGTCCGCCGGTTCACACTCGAGTGCGTGGACGCAGGCGACGGCCTCGCTGAAGGCCGGCCCTGACCAATTGATGCGAATCAGCCAGGTTCACGGCCACACCGTTCGTGTGGTGCGCCGCGGCGAGAGAAGTCTGGGCGACCAGCAGGCCCGACCGGAAGCTGACGCCATTGTTGCCAACGAGCCGGATCTGGTGCTGGCGGTGCAGGTCGCCGACTGTGTGCCGATGCTGATAGCCGACCGCCGCACTGGCGTCGCCGGCGCCGTCCACGCCGGATGGCGCGGCACCTGCGCGGGTATTGCGCCCGCGGCCGTGGCGACGCTGGCGCGCGAGTTCGGAACCGAGCCCGGGTCGCTGATCGTAGCGATGGGACCAAGCATTGGGGCGTGCTGCTACGACGTCGGGGCCGAGCTACTGGATGCTTTCCGCACCGCCGGTGCCACCGACGACCAGCTCGATCGATGGTTTGTGCGCGCTCCAACCGGGTCGCTTCGCCTGGACCTGTGGACCGTTAACAGCGACCAGCTCGTGGCAGCCGGCGTAGCCGCCGATCACATCCATGTCTCGGGCTTGTGCACTCAAACTCACGTTGACGTCTTCGAGTCGTACCGCGCCGAAGGCGCCGCCGCTGGGCGGATGGCAGCCTTGATTCGCGTCCCACACGGCTCGTAGTCACGTCAGAACGCGGACGGCACCGCGTCACGATTCCATGGCACGGCACCGGTGCATAATCCCCTCATGGACGTGCCGCTGACGCCGATTGATTTTCTGCGCCGGGCGAGAAAGTTGTACCCCGATCGCGAGGCCGTTGTGGACGGCGACTCCAGATTTACCTTCGCCCAATTCGGCGAGCGCATCGACCGGTGGTCTGCGGCGCTGCAGTCGCTGGGCGTTTCACGTGGCGACCGGGTCGCCTACATCGCCCCGAACACGCACAGTAATCTCGAGGGCTACTATGCGGTGCCGCAAATTGGCGCGACGATCGTGCCGTGTAACTATCGGCTGACCGCCGATGACTTCGCCTACATGATCGATCACAGCGGCGCCAAGGTCGTCTGCGCGCATCCCGACCAGATTGGCGCCGTCGATCGGATACGCCACCGGCTCCCCGAAGCGATTCAGTACGTCGCCCTCGAAGCCAGCGGCGACGGCTGGCTCGATTACGAGGCGCTGCTGCGACAGTCGAGCGCGGCGCCGGCGCTTCCCGATATCGTCGAGAGCGAATTGTTGTCGATCAACTACACGAGCGGCACCACGTCCCGGCCCAAGGGCGTGATGATTACGCATCGCAACGCCTACATCAACGCCGTCGGCACACTGATCCATCTGCCGATGAAGGTCGGCGACCGCTACCTGTGGACGCTGCCGATGTTCCATGCCAATGGCTGGACCTACACATGGATCGTGACGGCGGTAGGCGGGACGCATGTGTGCGTGCGAAAAGTGGAGCCGGCGCGGGTGTATCACCTGATTCGGACCGAGCGCATCGACATGCTCTGCGCCGCACCGACGGTGTTGATTGCGCTGGCGCACGCCGACCCAACGCTGCGTGCGCAGGCGCCACGCGGTGTGCGAGTCGTCACGGCGGGAGCGCCGCCGGCGGCGGCCACCATCCGCGCGATTGAAGAAGAGCTCGGGTGGACAGTCACCCAGGTCTATGGCCTGACCGAGACGTCTCCGTTCATCACCGTCTGTGAGCCGCGCCCGGAGCATCGCGACTTGTCCAGTGCCGACTCGGCGACGGTCAAGGCGAGACAAGGTGTCGAGTTGGTGACGTCGGGCGAGTTGCGCGTGATTACGCCGGAAGGGGAGGACGTTCCCCGCGACGGCGCGACGCTTGGCGAGATCGTGGCGCGCGGCAATGTGGTCATGGCCGGGTATTACCACGACCCCGACGCCACCGCCGCGGCCATCCGCGATGGTTGGTTCCATAGCGGCGACGTCGCGGTCGTGCACGCCGACGGTTACGTCGAGATTCGCGACCGAATCAAGGACGTCATCATCAGCGGCGGCGAGAACATCTCGTCGGTGGAAGTGGAAGCCACCCTCATTGCGCACCCGGCGATCATGGAGGTGGGCGTCGTCGGATTACCGCACGACAAGTGGGGAGAAGCGCCCCACGCCTTCGTGGTGTTGAAGCAAGGCGCAGCCGCGACGCCGGAATAACTCCGCGACTACTGCCGAACGAAACTCGCGCGGTTCAAGGTGCCGCACGGATTCACCTTCGTGCCGGAATTGCCGCGGACGGCAACCGGAAAAATCCAGAAATATGTGCTGCGTGGCAATCGGCCAAACATCGCTCCGCAATGAGACGCGCGCGTCTCAGTCGGCGGTCTGAGGGTTGATGATGGTCGTCACTTCGGAGACGCAGTCTGCGGGAAAACCGCCACGTTGCGCGTGTTCGCGAATCATCTCCGCATTCAATGCCGTGTAGACACAGTAGATTTTGTCACCGGTGACGTAGCTGTGCTCCCACTTTATCGTTGGTCCCAGATCAGTCAGGACCTTACACGACTTCTGCGCCACGCCCTTCAACTGATCGGCGTTCAGATCTCCCGCGCCGGGCAACGTCCGCTCGATGATGTATTGCGGCATCCGTCCTCCAAGAGGTCAGATTATACAGTAACGGCTCACCTCGCTGCGGCTGACATCGACCTTGGATGCCGGGGCAGGCTGACAGCCGTGCGCGTCGCGGGCACCATCGCGCTCAGGGCCGCGCGTTCTGGTCCATGCCGAGGTTCGACAGCCGGTCCGCCTCGGTGTTGAGCTCACGCCGGACATGTTCAAACGTGACGTTGCCGACCTTGGCCACCAAGTGGCGGGCCTGACGATACAGTGGGAGCAGCCCTGCGTGTTTCACCCGGAATGTGCCGAGCATCTGCTGCACGACCAGCAGCGAGTCGGACTTGATGTGAAGGCGCGAGTGGCCATGCGCAGCGGCCCAGTCGAGCGCCGCCAGCACGCCGCGATACTCGGCGACGTTGTTGGTGTTCACGCCGATGCCTTCGTAAAGCTCGGCGAGCACGGTGCCGGTCTCGTCCTTGACGATCACGCCGTAGCCCGCGGACCCTGGGTTGCCGCGGGCGCCACCATCGACGTTCGCCGTGATCACGATGGTGAACGTTTGCTCGACGCGGTGCGCCCGGCTCTGGCGGCGGGCTTGACCGGCGCACCAAGATCGGGCGCGTCGGAGGGTCGCTCGAAGTGGTCCTGGCGCGTGCTCGCGGCGTCGAAGGCGGCCTGCCCCTGTTCCGAGCGTTGATGGACGCCGGCGAAATACAGAATCCGCTGGCAGTGGTCGCATTGCACGATTTGTTCGTTCTTGAGGATGGTGTTGTACACCTGCGGGCGCAGGCCAACGCGGCAGATCGTGCATTGTCCCTTTGCAGCCTCGCCGACGGCGATGCCCTGCCGTGCTTTGAGCACCCGCTCGAACAGGTCGACTGTACCGCGGCTCATCTCGGCCACTAATGTCGCGCGCGCCGTCGTCGTCTCGTCCACGATGCGTTGCCTGTCTGCGGCATCGGCCTGAATCGCGGCGCGTTCTCTCGCGATGCGCGTCTCCTCACCCTTGAGCGCCACTTCGGCCGCCTTCAGTTTGGCGGCGAGCTCATCGGCTTGCACCATGCTGACGAGAATCTGTTCCTCGACCTTGGCGACTTCGCCTTCAACCGCGGTGATCTGATGCTGCATGGCGTGGTACTCGGCGTTGGTCTTCACCGCCATCAGCTGCTCTTTGTATTTGCTCAAGCGCTGTTGCGCCGAGCTGATGTCCTTGTCGAGGCTGCGCCGGGCGCCCTGGTTGCCGGCGATCTCGTCTTTCGCCTGGGTGACGGCATCGCGTGACGCCGTGAGCTGGGCGTCCAGTGCGGCAATCTCGATCGGCGTCTCGGCGATGCGCTTGCGCGACTCGGCAGCCCGCGTTTCGACGTCCTGAAGTTGGATGAGGCGCTCGAGTTCTGGCGACATGCTTCGTGCTCGTCGTGCTTCTTGGTGGAGTGGGCCCACCTGGATTCGAACCAGGGACCAACCGATTATGAGCCGGCCGCTCTAACCGCTGAGCTATGGGCCCGAAAAAAAAGGCGGTCCGTTAGGACCGCCCTTCGAGAAACGCACGCAGCTTCCGGCTGCGCGACGGGTGGCGCAGCTTTCGCAGCGCCTTGGCTTCGATCTGCCGGATGCGCTCGCGCGTCACGGCGAAGTTTTGACCGACCTCTTCGAGCGTGTGCTCGCTGCCGTCGCCGACACCGAACCGCATCTTGATGACTTTTTCTTCACGGGGTGTCAGCGTCTTCAACACCGATTCGGTTTGTTCCTTCAAGTCGAGGTTGATGACTGCTTCGGACGGCGACACCGCGGACCGGTCCTCGATGAAGTCGCCCAGGTGCGAATCTTCCTCTTCGCCGATCGGCGTTTCGAGCGAAATCGGTTCCTGCGCGATCTTCAGCACCTTGCGGACCTTCGCGACCGGAATGTCCATGCGCCGTGCGATTTCCTCCGAGGTCGGCTCGCGGCCAAGCTCCTGCACCAGCGCACGCGAGGTGCGAATGAGCTTGTTGATCGTCTCGATCATGTGGACGGGAATGCGAATGGTCCGCGCCTGGTCGGCAATGGCGCGGGTAATCGCCTGGCGAATCCACCACGTTGCGTAGGTCGAGAACTTATAGCCGCGACGGTATTCGAACTTGTCGACGGCTTTCATCAGGCCGATGTTGCCTTCCTGAATCAGGTCGAGAAACTGCAGACCGCGGTTCGTGTATTTCTTCGCGATCGAGACGACGAGGCGCAGGTTGGCTTCGACCAGCTCTTTCTTCGCCTGTTCGGCCTTGGCCTCGCCCGTGTAGATGGTCTCGAGCGTATGCCGCAAGTGCTCGGGACTTTCCTCGAGGTCTTCGGTGCGGCGCTTGATTTCGGCGCGCAGGTCTTTTTGCTGCTTCAGGAAATTCTTGCGTTCGTCGTCCTTGAGCTTTGGGCGCCGCGTCTTGAGGTTGAGCGTCTTGTTCACCGATTCGAGCTGCCGCTGCACCCTCATGACATCGTCAACGATGTCCTTGACCTCGTCGATCAGCTTGCGTTTGACGATTTCGGTGAACTCGATCTTGCGAATGAGCTTCGAGGTTTCGACGTGGGCGCGCATCACCTTCCATAGCGCCTTGCGATACTTCCGCTTGTCCTTTTTCAGGACGGTCTCGAGCTTCTCGTCGAATTTCTCGACGCTCAGCCGCGCCTTGCGGACCCCCTCGACCTGCTTGAGAAACTGTTGGGCGCGCTCCTCGATGCGATCGTCGGTAATTTCTTCATCGTTGAAGATGACCAGTTCGCGGATGGTGCGATCGCCGCCGCGCAGCGCATCGCCCATGCGGATGACGGCCTTGGTAATCGCCGGCATGCGCGAGATCGATTTGATGACCGACAGCTTGCCCTGCTCGATGCGCTTGGCAATCGACACTTCGCCCTCGCGGGTGAGCAGCGGCACCGTGCCCATCTCGCGCAGATACATCCGAACGGGGTCGTTCGTCTTGTCGAGCGCTCCAGGCGTCAGATCGAGTTCGGGCCCTTCGCCATCCTCGCGCTCCATCCCATCGCGTCCGCGATAGGACTTCTCGGAATCGACGAGGTCGATGCCGGCGGCGCCGAACGCCGCAAACAGTTCCTCGAGATCTTCCGGCGAGGCAGTGAGATCGGCGGGCAGCAGATCGCTGACTTCGTCGTACAGCAGGTAACCCTTTTCCTTGCCGACAAGAATCAGCTGGCGTACTTCATCGAACTTGTCCTCGATAGACAAGGTCGTGTCTTTCTTCACCATATTCGATGTATTCATTCGGACCGTGTTTGACCGCGGGGCCACCAACCGGGACGTCTCGGAAGGAAGCTATTTATTATATAGGTCTCGCGGGCCCCGGCGGGCCAGTTCCAGCTGGCTCCGAAGCTGGTTTTTCTGCCGCAATAGCTGGCTCAGGCCGGCCTTCGTGTGCTCTTCGCGCCCGCCCCGGTCAATCTCCCGTTGAATTGCCGCGAGTTGCCGCTCGACGCGGCTATATCGCAACACCTGGACGCACGCATGCAGATCGAGCGACGGGGACTGGGCCGCCGCCGCCACCTGCGAAAGCAATTGCGCCTCGCCGTCGCTGAGTTTTTCCATCAGGGCCGCCGGCAACTCTTCTGGGTCCTTGGTGCGAAGCCCGAGCGCTTTCTCGAGCAGGTTTTGCGACCTAAGTCCTTCAAAGTCAGTCACTTCCAACTCAGTAAGGGCTTTTGCCGCATCACCCGGAGCG
>JACCSI010000501.1 GCA_013813075.1 Acidobacteriota bacterium
ATCGTGGGCGACATCAACCCAGCAGAGGCACGACGGCCGGCCGAAGTGTCGGTGGCCATCAACCCCACCAATCCGGGCCACATCGTTGCCGCGATGTTACAGAGCGGCGCCCTCGGCCAACCGCGCGTGAGTAATTGGACCTATACGTCGATGGACGTCGGCCGCAGATGGACGGGCGCACCGGCCCACAATCCGGACCACCGCGTGCAGGGAGACGACGTGGTGACGTTCAACCGGGACGGCGTAGCCTATCACTCGTACATTTCCGGTGTTGACGGCCACAGGCCAGCAGAAAGTGCAAGCCGCCGTGGCGAGATTTCGTCCCGGCACGCAGGAACTGCAATGAAAGAGCGGCAATGAACACGCGGTCCGGTCTGATTCTCCTCTTTGCGATTTTCGTCAACGGTCTGTCGGCACTCATCGCACAGCCACAGGCCACGCCGACACCGGAACGAGACCTGCTGTCCCGGGTGCGGCGGCTCACGGTCGAGGGCCGACGCGCCGGCGAAGGATATTGGTCGCCTGACGGCAAGCGGCTCGTGTTTCAGAGCGAACGCGAACCGGGCAATCCCTGGTATCAGATTTACGCGGTCGATTTGACGACCGGCGACACCGTGCGGATTTCGCCTGGCATCGGCAAGACGACGTGTGCGTTTTTTCGTCCGGGCACCGACCAAATCCTGTTCGCGTCAACCCACCACGACCCGCAGTCGAAGAAGTTGCAGGACGAAGAGCTCGCGCTTCGCGCCTCCGGAAAGGAACGCCGCTACGCCTGGGACTACGACCCGGAGATGGATATCTACGCCGTGTCGGAGAAGACCAAAGCAATCGAGCGCCTGACCAACGCCCGCGGTTACGACGCCGAGGCCAGCTACTCGTCGGATGGCCAGTGGATTGCGTTTTCCTCGATGCGTGACGCCTACAACCGCACGCTCAGCGACGCGGAGAGAAAGCAGCTCGACGTCGATCCGAGTTTTTTTGGTGAGATCTACATCATGCGCGCCGACGGTACGGGCCAGCGCCGACTCACGCAGGTCAACGGGTATGACGGTGGGCCGTTCTTCTCTCCCGATGCCAAGCGCGTCATCTGGCGGCGCTTCGACGAACAAGGCCTGATTGCGGATGTCTGGACCATGAACCTGGACGGCAGCGACCAGCGCCAGCTGACCGACTTCAAATCGATGAGCTGGGCGCCGTACATTCATCCGTCCGGCGAGTACCTGCTGTTCGCATCCAACAAGCTCGGTTTCGAAAACTTCGAGGTGTTCATGGTTGACGTCGCCGGGACGAAACAACCGGTGCGCGTCACGTACTCGGACGGCTTCGACGGGTTGCCGGTGCCGTCACCAGACGGTAAGCAACTCGCCTGGACATCAAGCCGTGGCGGCGGACGGGAAGGACAGATTTTTCTGGCGCAATGGAATCATGAGGCGGCACGCACGGCGCTCGCGGCGGCGCCACCGCGGTAGCACGAAATACGGCACCGCGAAACGACACGACCGCACGACCCGCACAAGACGGCACGAAGGACACGAAGCATGTTTGGCCACATCATCAGAATCGCCGCGGTCGTCGCGCTGGCTGGGCTCAGTGCCAGCGCGCAAACAGCCACGCAGTCGAAGACCCGAGCGCACGTGCAGACGCTGGCGTCGGAACAACTCGAAGGCCGCATGGCGGGGTCCGCCGGGGAGCGACTGGCGGCGGAGTATATCGCCCGAGAGTTGACTCGAATTGGCGCCAAGCCGCTGCCCGGCCTGACAGATTTCTTTCATTCATTCGACTTCACCGCCGGTACCAAGGACGCGGGCTCTACCATCACGGTGACCAGGGCCGGCGGCACGCCGCGGCGCTTCGCCACCACCGATCACGTGCAGGCGTTGTCCTTTTCCGACAGCGCCGAGGTGACCGGCCCGGTCGTGTTCGCGGGCTACGGGCTGGTCGTGCCGGAGAGTCAGAATTTCGGCTACGACAGCTACGTCGGACTCGACGTCAAAGACAAGGTCGTGGTGGTGCTGCGCTATTTCCCCGAAGATGCGGACCAGAAGACCCGCGCGATTCTCGCCCGCTACTCGGACCTGCGCTACAAGGCGATGGCGGCACGGCAACGCGGCGCGAAGGCGATGCTCGTGATTGCGGGGCCACGATCGCCCAATGCCGGCGCGACCATACCAATGACGTTCGACACCGCGCTCGCCGGCTCGGGCATCGTCGCCGCCAGCATCAGCGGCGAGGCGGGGGCCGCGATTTTCGACGGCGTCGCGGACAACAAGCTCGAAGACGTGCAGAAAAGCATGGACACGGGTAATCCCCACGCTTCCGGCTTCGCGATTCCCGAACTGACGGTCGCGGTGAAGTCCGCGGTGCAACGCGAGACGCAAACCGGCCGCAATGTCGTGGCGTATCTGCCCGCCAGCAGCTCCATGACCGGCGTTGAGAGGCCGTGGGTGGCGCTTGGCGCCCACTACGACCATTTAGGCCGCGGCACGAATGGCAACTCGCTCGCAGCCAAAGAAGAAGCAGGACGCATCCATTACGGCGCCGACGACAACGCGTCGGGCACCGCGGCAGTGCTGGCCGTGGCGGAAACCCTCGCGCAGCAGCCGCGCGGCCGCCACGTGCTGGTGGGCTTCTGGTCGGCCGAAGAAATCGGTCTGATCGGTTCGAACGCCTTCGTCAACAAGCCGCCCGTGCCGGCGGACCAGCTCGCGGCGTATCTCAATTTCGACATGGTCGGCCGCATGGTCGACAACAAGCTCACCGTGCAGGCCACCGGCACCAGCCCGGTATGGAATCGCATCATCGAACAGGCCAACGTCGCCGCGGGTTTCGATCTGGTGCTGCAGCCCGACCCGTATCAGCCGACCGACGTGGCGAGCTTCAACGGCGTCAGCGTCCCGGCGCTCAGTTTCTTTACGAGCACCCACACCGACTACCATCGGCCCGGCGACACCGCCGACAAGATCAACTACGACGATCTCGATCGCGTCGTCGGCTTCGCGGCGGCAATCGTGAAACGTGTTGGCGATACCGCGGAGGCGCCGCAGTTTACAAAGGTCGACCAGCAGACGGATACGGCCGGCCGCGCCGGCGTTCGCGTCTTCACCGGCACGATTCCCGACTACGCGACCAACGTGAAGGGGCTGCTCCTCGGGGGAGTGATTGGCGGAGGACCGGCCGAAATCGCTGGCCTGCAGAAGGGTGACGTCATCATCGAGATCGCCGGCCAGACGATCGCCAACATCTACGACTACACCTACGCCCTGGAGCTCTTGAAAGTTGGCGAGCCGGTGAAGATTGTTTACATGCGAGGCAGCGCACGTCAGGAAACGACGCTGACGCCGGGCGCCCGGAAGTAGCGCCGCGATCCGAAGACCCCGCTCCACGTAAGGTGCCGAACACGGTGAGTGATTTCGTGGCGGTTGGAAACATTGCTGATTTTCCACAGGGCGCCGGGCGGTTTGCCCTGGTTTCTGGCCGCCACGTGGCGATCTTCCGACTAGACGACGGCTTCTTTGCGATTGATAATCTCTGCCTGCACCAAGCTGGGCCGCTGTGCGACGGGCCAGTCGAGGGTCATGTGGTCACCTGCCCCTGGCACGGATGGTCGTACGACATTCGGAGCGGCATCCTGGTGCAGGACGGTGGGGTCGGAGTGTCGCGCCACAATACGCGTGTCGTCGGCGACGTCGTGCAGGTTCAACTGACTGATTAAGCAACGCCGGATCTGGTTCCCCGCGGGAGGTTTGTGGTTATGAAGGTTTCACTCGCCGTCGCGCTCATCGCTCTGGTAGGACTCGTCGCCACGCCACGTGCGCAAGGCGGGGTGGATGGTAACTGGGCCGTCACCTTCGACACGCCGATGGGCGCCATGGACGCCACCGCCAGCTTCAAATCGGATGGCGAGGAACTGACCGGCACGCTCGAGAGCCAAGCGGGTTCCACGACGTTCAAGGGCACTATCAAGGCCACCACGCTCAACTTCGTGATGAACATCAACACGCCGCAGGGGGACCTGTCGATTCAAATGACCGGTGAACTCGACGGCGACGCGATCAAAGGCACGTTCGATTTCGGCCAGGGCACTGGCGCCTGGACGGCGAAGCGGGCGAAGTAACTGCCGCTGCGTCTGCGGGAGCCCGGCGACACCCGCGCATTAGCCCGCCCGCGCCTCATCCGTCAGAAGACCTTTGAACTAATACGCGATGAGCAGCCGCGCCGCGCGCTCGATGTCTGCTTCGCTCACCAGGAAAAACTCCTCGAGCGGCGGCGAGTACGGCACCGGCGTGTCGAGCGCGCCGAGGATGCGAATCGGCGCGTCCAGCGACTCGAACGCTTCTTCCTGAATAATCGCCGCGACGCTTTCGCCAATGCCGCCGGTGCGCGAGTCTTCGTGCACAATCAGCACCTTGTTGCAGTGACGCGTAACCGCGAGCACCAACGCTCGATCCAACGGCGCAATCGTGCGCAAGTCGAGCACGGCGGTTTCGATGCCGTCGGTCGCCAACGTCTGCGCGACGCGCATGCAGTGGTGGACGTAGGCGCCGTAGGTAATCATCGCCAGGTCCGAACCGCTGCGGCGCAGGGCCGCCTGTCCAATCGGTGTGGGAGCGGGAGCGTCTGTCGACAGCACTTGCTTGATCCGCGGGTCGCGATAGAGCGCGATGTGCTCGTAATACAGCACCGGATCCGGATCCGCGACCGCTGAGGCCATCAATCCGCGCGCGTCTTCGGGCGTCGATGGGATAACAATTTTCAACCCAGGGGTCCGGTAGAACCAGGGTTCGGTATTCTGGCTGTGATAGGGACCTGCAAAGCGCAAGCCGCCCCACGGCATGCGCACCACCATCGGCACTTCCCCGCCCCAGCGATACCGAATCTTTGCCGCGTTGTTGACCAACTGGTTGAAGCCGGTCGCGACGAAGTCGTAGAACTGCATCTCGCCGATGGGACGCTGCCCCGCGAGAGCCGCGCCGACACAGACGCCCAGAACCGCGCTTCCGGCGAGCGGTGAATTGATGATGCGGTCGCCGAATTCCTTCAGCAACGGCCGTAACAACAGAAACGCGTTGCCGTACTGACCGCCGACGTCTTCGCCATAGACGAACACCCGGGGGTCGGCACGGAGTGCGTCGCCGATGCCGAGCATGACGGCTTCGAGCAAGGTGTTGCCTTTCTTGTCGAATGGCAAACCAGATTCGAGCGGGGGGAGCCTGGCCGGACCCGAGGGATTCTGTGCGAGCCGCCAAGCCGGGTCGAGGACTTCGATGCGCGTGCGCGCCGGTTCATTCTTGAAGACGCCCATGGCCGCTTCCTGCGGCTCGGGCCATGGCGCGGCGACAACAGCCTTGGCCTGTCGATCGACCAGTTCCTCGGCCCGGCGTCGGATGTCGTCGAGCTCACCGCGCTTGATAATTTTCTCGCCCTCGAGGCGAGCCGCGTAGCGGGCGATCGGATCGCGCTTGGTCCAGAAGTCGTATTGCTCCCGGTTGGCGTAACCACCCTCGTGCAGCGCCGGATAGTCCCACGACGGCACCGATTCCTTGCCGTGATACAACATGTCGTCGTGGTGCGCATGGCCGCACATGCGCATCGACACCAGCTCAATCAGTGCCGGCCCCGCGCCCGCGCGCGCACGTTCGACGGCCCACGTGAACGCTGCGGCGACAACGTCAGGGTCGGTGCCGTCAACGGTGAGGCCGGGTATGCCGTAGCCCGCGGCCTTGTCCGCAAACACCCGAACCGCGGAGTTTTCCGGCACCGGCGTCGACAGTGCCGTCTGGTTGTTCTGCAGGCAGAACACCGCCGGCAGCTTGCGCACCGCGCACAGATTGATCGCTTCGTGCCACTCGCCCAGCGACGAACCGCCTTCGCCAATAAACGACAAGGCGACGCGGTCGGACCCCTGACGCGAGAAGCCCAGCGCGAGTCCGGCAATGCTCAGCGAGCCGATCGCCAGCGGCGCTGCCGCCGGCAGCACTCCCCAGCCCCAATCACCCGTGTGCAGGTCCTTGCCAAACATCGGCGGGCCCGCCTTGCCCATCTGCGCACTGAGGACCTGTCGCACCGCTTCGTCGTCGTGACGCATGGCGAGCGTCATCCCCAGGTCGCGGATGACCGGCGCCAGCACGTCGCCGTTCCAGGTGCCATCGTCGTTCTGATACTTGGGTCCACGGTGCAGGCGGATGCCCCCGGCGTAGATCGCTTCTTGACCGAGCGAGCGGAAACCCTTGCCTTGAAACGCGCGTTCGCCCCAGCGGACCTCGCCGCCCATGAAGAGCTGCTTGAGACGATTGTCGACGGCGCGTGTGAGCACCATGCCGAGTAGAATCTCGCGGCGCTCGTCCGCGGTGAGGGAGACGCGAATCGCTTCGCGAGCCAGAAAGCCGTCACAGGCTTCCACGATTTCGGCCCGCGCCTGCTCCAGACGCTTGACCGCGGTTACTCCAGGGGTCGTCTCGTCAATGCCTTCGGGCGCCTTGAGGAGGTCGTAGAGCCTCTTGGCCAGTTCTCGACGGAACGGCGCCCGCAGTATCTCAACCTGTCTGGTGTCGCTCTCGGCGCCCGCGGCGCGCCGCGCGGTGGCTAAGGCATCGAGCGCAAGCGACAGGGCCAGCGGATGCCGCTCGGCGACGAACGCGCCAAGCCGGCGATCCAGTCCAGACAGTTTCGAGAGGTCGAGCGCGCGAGACATTCAGGCTGATTCTACCGCGCCGACTCGTGGCCACGCCGATCAGTGCGTGCGAAGCGTGGCGGCGAGATCAACCCGAGTGACGCGACGAGCCGGCCACCAGACTGCGGCGGTGGACGATGCCATCAGCACGGTGGAGACAAATGCGTAGGTCGTCACGTCGGCGCGGTCAACACCAAAAAGCAGAGATTGCAGGAGTCCGGTCACACCCACGCTGGCGAGGATACCCAGCATCAGACCGGCGACGGTTAGCCTCAGGCCGTCGCCGACAAACCGTCCGAGGACCTCGCGAGGCGTTCCGCCGATGGCGAGACGCACCGCCACCTCGCGCTCGCGCCGGCGCACGCTCTGGTTGATGATTGCGAAGAGTCCGAGGGACGAAAGCCACAACCCGGCAGCACCAAGGATCGTCAGTAGCCGTGCGGCCAGGCGTTCGCGTCAGAAATGCTCACCCAGGGCGTCCTCGAGCGACGCGGTCCCGCGTCAAAGTGTCGGCGACGACTCCGACGACCGACCAGGCGGTCGC
>JACCSI010000527.1 GCA_013813075.1 Acidobacteriota bacterium
ACCGAGTTCAGCCGGTCGCCGCCGACGCCTCGGCTCGTGAGATAGTCGCGCACTGCGTTACTGCGGCGCTCGCCCAGTGCCAAGTTGTACTCAGTCGTGCCGATGTTGCAGGTGTGACCTTCGAGGGTCAGCCGGAGAGTCGTGTCCGCCTGCATGGCCTTGACCGCTTCGTCGAGGACGCGCGTCGCCTCGGGCCGCAGCGTGTAGCGGTCGAAGTCGAAGTGGACGTCTTCAAACGTGTATTCCTTCTTCGCCGGCGCCACGCATTGAATCGTGACCGTGTCGCTCGCAGTGCCGCCCTTGCCGTCATTGACGGTCACGGTGACCGGCACGGAGCCTGGAGTCGCCGGGCAGGTGAAGATGGTCTGACGTTCGGCCGGATTCGCGAATGAACCTGCCGGAGCGCTCCACTTGTAGGAGAGCACGTCGCCATCGGGGTCCTGCGCGTCGGCGGTCACCGTCGACGTCTTGCCAACTTCGACCACGCACGGCTCGCAGCGAGCCTTGACCGTGGGCGGCCCGTTCTGGACCGCTGCTGCCGGCGGTGGCGGTGGCGGTGGTGGCGCTGGTGCGACGTAGACGCGCACGCCTGGGTGCCAGCCAATGCGGACCTGGTTGCCCCAGCGGTCGAACCTCTTGGGCTTGCTGAACCCCGCGCCAGGCAAGTCGCTGCGGTTGGTGGTGTTCAGACCGTACGAGGCTCCATAGCCAACGAAGAATCCGTTGCTGGCCTGATAAGTGAGCCCGACGATGAAGTCGACTGGCGACTCGACGGTCCAGATGCTCGGCGCACCGTTAATCGAACCGCTCGTCACGATCTCGTTGTCGAAATACCTCTCGCCGACGAGCTCGGTGGTGACGCGCAGCTTGTTGCGGCTTGGGAACCCCGCGCCGACGCCCCAGCGAATGCCGCTGCTCAGGTCGTAGTCGTCCGGATCGCCGCGGTGATAGTAACCGCCGAAACCCGACAATTCGATGCCGCGTGCCACTTCGCCGCTGATAATCGCATCGGCAAACGCGTCGAGCTTCCCCGTCCCGAGCCCCTCGTCCTCGGCCGACGTCGGAATCTTCACGCCTGCGCGAATCGCGAATGCGGCCGCCTGTTCACGCCAGGGTGCCGTGATGTTGGCTTTGACGCCAACACGGATATCACCGAAGCCGGTGCCCCACTGCTGGAAGACCTGCGGGTCGTCCATCGAGGTGCCGCCGGCCCGCACCGGTCGTCGGTCGGCGTCGATGCGGCGCTGTAAATCCGCATTACCGAAGAGCTCGACGCGATCCGAGAGACCATACCCAAAGGTCACGCGGAAATCCGACACATCGGTAAACGCTTCCGTCCGGTCCCAATTGACGCGGTAACCACTGGCAGACCAGCGGCCTTTCGGCAGCACTTCTCCAGTAGGTACAAACCACAGGCCGGTGTCGCCGAACACGGTGGTCGTAGCCGGGCGTGTCTCCGACTGATCGGCGGACATTGAGGACGTCTGGCTGCCTTGTGTCTGGGCCCACACTGGGGACGAGAACACGGCGCAGAGCGCCAGGCCCGTGGCCAGGGGGTGTGAGAATCTCATAAAGGGCCAACCTCCACAGATGAATAAACGGAGCAGTCGCACATGATCATGGTAGGACCGCTACCGCCACGATGTCAAACTTAACCGTATCAATTTGGGCGCAAAAACGTGCAACTCAGCTATTGGCAGTGGCACTGGCGCCGTCGTCCGCACCGAGCGGTTTCTTCCCAAACATCCAGACGACGCCGATGCTGATGATGTAGAGGACGATCATCGAGCCGCCCATGACCAGCTGCGGGATGATGCTCGCATCGGGCGTCACCACCGCCGCGATGATGAAAATGATCAAGGTCGCATATTTGAAATTGCGGAGCAGGAAACCTGCCGTGACCATCCCGAAACGGGCCAGCACGAACATCAGCATGGGGAGTTGAAAAATCAATCCCATGGCCAGCAGCAACTTGACGTAGAGGGACCAGACTGGCTCGACGCGCGGGGTGAACTCCAGAAAGTCGTTTGAGAAGCTCGCGAAAAACTGCCACGCCAGCGGGAACAGGATGTAGTGCGAGAAGGCTGCGCCGCTGACAAACAAGGTGGTCGCAAAAAACACGAACGGAATCGCGAGCTTTTTCTCGTTCGCATAGAGGCCCGGCGCGATGAACAGCCACAGCTGGTACATCACGTATGGGGACGCAATCAGCAGCCCCGCAATCGCCGCCATCTTGAGATAAAGGAAGAAGGCTTCGCCGGGTTCGGTGAAGATCAACTTCCCGCCGGGGATTTGCGCGGTCAGTCGCGCGAACACGAACGTCCAGATCCGTTCAATGAATGCGAACGCGATGAGAAACCCAACCAGCAATGCGGCCACTGCGTGGGTGATGCGCTTACGCAGTTCGTCGAGGTGTTCCAGGAACGTCATCCGCCCTTCAGGCGGTTCGTCGTCCTCGGGATTGCCCCCGACAAATGGCGAAATGGCCACCGGAGCAGGGCTGCTCACCGGAGCAGGGCTGTTCGCCGTCCAGGGCGTGACGTCGTCTTCGGGCTCCGGCGCGGAAGGGCCGGGAAATGGGACCAAGGCCATTGGTGGCGGCGTGCTCGCGGGGTGACTACCGGCTGTCGGCGTTACGCGAGACCGTGCCCGGGTCGCTGCCGTCAAAGGGCGGAGCTACAGTTTCAAAGGGCGGTGCTGCTGGTTCGGTCGGACGAATTTTGGCCGCGGTTTCCTTTTGCTCCTCCAGTTTGATTTCCTGTTCGAGCGTATTCTGCAGGTCGGTCGACGCCCGCTTGAACTCGTTCAAGCTGCGGCCAAGCGATTTGCCGAGCTCCGGGAGCTTGCGTGGACCGAAGATGATCAGCGCGATCACCAGGATGATGACGAGCTCGGGCATGCCGATTGAACCAAACATGGGACAGCGCTCCTAAAAGAACCGGTCGTAAAAGACAGCGACGGGCGGCACGCCGGCTGGCGTACCCGACTTGGCGAAGGGCTCGCGCCCAAGATCAGTATAGGTAGCGGCTCGGTCCCCGGTCAAGACGCCAGGCCCTGCAAAATCGCCGGAAACCATTGCGGCATCAGGTTTTATTCGGTTACTATTCGATCATGCGCAACTATCGATCGCTCACCGCCGCCACCCTGGCCATTGTGCTGTCCGCGCTGGCCGGCGGCGTGTTTGGTCATAGCGCGCTGGCGACCGAAGACTCGATTCCGGACCACTACAAAACCTTCACGGCGGCGCTCTCCGTCATTCAGGCGAACTACGCCGAACCGGTCGAATCTGATCGACTGGTGTACGGCGCTATCAACGGCATGCTGCAGACGCTCGATCCGCATTCGAGCTTCATGGACCCGCGCACCTACGCCCAGATGCGCGAGCGCCAGGAAGGCCGCTATTACGGCCTCGGCCTCACCATCGTCGCTCTCGACGGCGACATCACCGTCGTGCGCGTGTTTGAGGGGTCGCCCGCCTATATCCAGGGTATCCGCCGCGGTGATGTCATCGCGAGAATTGAATCCGACGACGCCAAGGGCTGGACCAGCGAGCAGGCCGTACGCCGCCTGAAAGGCCCGAAGGGCACGTTCGTCAACATCGGCCTCCGCCGCAAGGGGCTTGATGATCTCATTCCCCTGGCAGTCATGCGCGATGAGATCACGATTCCCGCCGTCACGGCGCACTTCATGGTCGACCCGCAGACCGGGTATGTCCGTATTGATGACTTCGCCGAGCACACCGAAGAAGAACTCACCGAAGCGTTGCAGGGCATGCAGGCGAAGGGCATGAAGCGCCTGGTGCTCGACTTGCGCAATAACCCCGGCGGCCAGCTTGATCAAGCGATTCGCATGGTGAACCTGTTCATCAAGCGCGGCTCGATGATTGTCTACACGCGTGGCCGCGTGCCCAACTCAGATCAGGATTATCGTGCGACCGCGGACGGCGACTTCCAGCAGATGCCGATGATTGTCATGGTCAATCGCAACAGCGCCAGCGCATCGGAAATCGTGTCGGGCGCCTTGCAGGATTACGATCGAGCGCTGGTCATTGGCGAAACGACCTTTGGGAAGGCGCTGGTCCAGTCGGTGTACCGCGTCAGTCAGGGCGCGGGACTGGCCTTGACCACGGCATGTTACTTTACGCCGAGCGGGCGCATGATTCAGCGGCCCTGGGATGGCTCGTTCGACGAGTACCTGACCTACACCTTGAAGGACCAGGCCGATCGTCCGCATACGGCCGACCAATTGAAATACACCGTGGGGGGCCGGAAGGTCTACAGCGGTGGCGGCATCGAACCCGACCGTCGATTCGATGGCCCGGTCGAAGGCTTCACGCCGACGCTGTTTGGGCGCTCCTTATATGCCCGACAGCTGTTCGCGAGCTATGCGGAGCAGTTCACGGCCGAGGGCGACACGCGGGCCGGTGCGCAGGGGAAAAGCCGCAAGGTCGTGGGGCCAGGCTTTGTCGTCGACGCGGCCATGGAACAGGACTTCAAGCAATTTGTCATCGGACGTAAGATGCCAATCGACGAAGCGGCATGGAGCAAGGATGTGGCATTTATCCGCGCCATGATTCGCTACGACATTGACGTTGCGCTCTTCAGTGCCGCCACGGCGCGGCAGCGTCTCATGGCCGACGATCCCCAGGCGCAGTACGCCCTCGGGCTGTTTGCTGAAGCCGCCAAGTTGCTGGAACTACCGAAAACCAATACCGCCAAGGTAGGCCAATAGACCAATTAGGTCGGCGACCCCTAAATGTTGGGTCGCGCTTCTCCCTTGCCACAAGGGAAAGCGCTTGTTAGACTGTGCGCCGGTTCACCCCTCTTCAATTTCAAGGGCAGGGCCCTCCGCACATGCGTCTCGAACGTCTGGAAATTTCCGGCTTTAAATCGTTCTCCGATCGATCAGAACTTTCTTTCGATCAAGGAGTGACTGCGATTGTCGGACCCAACGGGTGCGGCAAGAGCAACGTGGCGGACGCCCTGACGTGGGTCATGGGCGAACAGAGCGCCAAAAGCCTCCGGGGTGAAAAGATGGAGGACGTCATCTTCAGCGGCTCCGACGCGCGCAAACCCACCGGGACCGCCGAAGTCCGTCTCAGATTCAGTGGAGTTACGCTGACGCCTGTCGCGGCGCCGGGGCCCCTGCAGCCCCATCCGGAGCTGCCGCCCACCAATGGCAATGGCCACAGCCACGCCGGTGGTAATGGCGTCGGTCACGGAAATGGGCGTGTCGAGGATCACCCCATGGACGCCCTCATGGACGCGGTTCGCGAGGTTGAAGTCACGCGACGGCTCTACCGATCGGGCGAGAGCGAGTACCTGATTGACGGCCACTCCTGCCGTCTCAAAGACATTCACGAGCTGTTGATGGATACCGGCCTCGGTGCCAAGGCCTACGCCATCATCGAACAGGGCAAAATTGGGCTGATCCTGAGCTCGCGCCCGACCGATAGGCGGCTTCTGATCGAAGAAGCCGCGGGCATCACCAAATACAAGGCCCGTCGCCGCGCTGCTGAATTGAAGCTCGAGGCCGCGCAACTGAACTTGACGCGCATCGACGACATCGTTTACGAAATCGACAAACAGCGCGGGGCGTTGAAGCGCCAGGCCGCCAAGGCGCGCCGTTACACGCGCTTGCGCGACGAGATGCGGCGTTGGGAAAAGGTGCTGTTCGCACGCCGTTTCCATGCTTTGGCGGAGGTCATCGAGTCGGCACGTGCGCGCCTGGCCGACACGCGCGAACAGGAAGCGGGCGCGTCGGCAAGGCTGGCCGACGTCGAAAACGAACTCGGCCGCATGCGCATCGAATTGGCTGAAGCCGAAGCAGCCGCGACGCGCGCGCGCGAAGCGGCCCACGCGGGCGAACTCGAGATCAACCGGCGTCAGCAACAGATTGCCCTCGACGCGCAACAGGCCGAGATGCTGCAACGGCGCAGCACGGAGCTCGAGACCGAGCGCATCACGCTCGAAGGGCGTCGCGAGCCCGAGCGAGTCGCGCTCGACGAACGGCGAGCGGCGGCAATCGAGGCGCTGCGCTTGCGCGACGAAGCCGCGGCCCTGGCCGCCGATGTGGCAGCCGAGCATCAAAAGGCCCAGCAGTCGATCGAGGCCGCCGAACAGGATGTCGAGCGTGCCCGCAGCGAAGTCTATGCGGTGATGAATACCGTGACGGCGCTGACTGCGGCGTTACACGCGGCGACGGCTCAGCGCGAGCGCGCTGCCGAGGTTCGCGGTCGACTCGAGATGGAAGCGGCCGACCTGCAGACCGAGCACGATCGAGCGATCGCGGGTCACGCGGCGGCCCACGATGCCCTCACCGCCGCGCACGACAGCCTCGACACGACGAGAATTGCCCGCGCGGCTCGGGAATCGGAGCTCGCGAACGCCCGTGTCGAGCACGAATGGCGCGCGCGCGACGTGCGCACCCGGGAACACGAACTGGCCTCAGTCAATGCCCGCCTGACGTCGCTCGAAGAACTCGACGCGCATCGCTCGGGCTTCAGCGATGCGGCGCGGATGGTCCTCGTCCATGCCAACGGTCACGTCGGCCAGTTGGGTGCGCTCGCCGATTTCATCGAGGTCGATCCGCGTTACGAGCGTGCCGTTGAGGCGCATCTCGGGGAATTGCTGCAGCACGTGCTGGTCAGACGTCACGAACACGCGTCCGCAGGACTGGCACTGGTGCGGCAGGCCAATGCCGGACGATGTGGGTTCGTTGTGCTGGAGAGTTCAGCCGTGGCAGCTGTCGCCGCAGGCCTGTCGAGCGAAGCGCGCTCGATGGCGGGCGCGCCGGTCGATGCCGCAGATGCCCTGCCGACAAATGCCGTGATGCTGTCAAGCATCATCCGTGTGGCCGGTGAGCACGCGCTGGCCATTCGCGAGGCGATCGGCGACGCCGTCATCGTCGAGTCGTTTGACGTCGCGCGGGAATTGGCCTCGGAATTGTCGGTGGCGGTCGCGACGGTGGAGGGCGACGTGCTGCGCGGGCCGCACCTGGTCACCGGCGGCGCCAAAGTGGAGTCGCGCGGCATCCTCGCGACCAAGCGCGAGATCAAGGAGCTTCGCGAGCGCGTCACGATTGACCGAGAAGCACTCGACCGTCTCACCGAGGAGACCGCGCGCTTCGAGCACGCGATTGCCCACGCGACCGCCGCAGTAGCTGCACTGTCGTCCGAACTTCACCGCCAGGAAAAAGCCATCGTGGGGGTCGAGGGGCAACTGCAGCGTGCCACCGAAGACGAAGTGCGTCTGTCACAGCGGCGGGCGCTGGTCGCCACCGAAACGGCGCGGGTCCAGGACGAGATCGTGACGCTCGATGCCCGCCAGGTCGAGGCTCGTGACTCGATCAGCAAGCTCGATGACGACAGGCGTGCGGCAGAAACGATGCTGGCCGACGCGCAGCGGACCTTGTTCAGCGCGCGCGAGACATCCGACATGCTCGCAGGACGCGCGGCCGAAGCACGGGCCACGCAGGCGGCCCTGGTGGAGCGGAGCGCCGGCGCGGCCGCCGATGTGCGCCGCCTCGAGGATGCGGCGCGCGAATTGGAGCGCCGGGTCGAGACCTGCGCCAGCGACCTGACCCTGATGCGCGACCAGCGTCAGCGCTTGCTGGCGGCCGTCGCCGAAGGATACAAGCTGGTCGATGACGACGTGCGCGTCCTCGAAGAGCTTCGCGGGGCGCTGCGCGAGTCGGACCAAAAGGCGCAGACGCTGAAGGCATCGACTGACGGGCAGGAAGACGCCATTCGCAACGCCCGCCGCGTACTCGATGCCGTTCGCTCCCTGGCGGCGGAGCTCGATGTGACGCGGGCCACGGCGGCAGCGGAGCTGACGCATCTCGCGCAGCAATGTCTTGACACCGTCAACGTGCCGCTTGAAGAGATTCGGGTCGAGGTCGCGCAGATGGAGGCGGCCGGCGATATCGAACCGGACGTCAACGCCATTCGCGCCGCCGAAACGCCGGACCCGGATGAGGACGATGCCGAGGCCAGCCCGGACGAAGATGGCCACGACTCGGCCGCTGGTCTTCATGGCGCCGGCGAAGGCGCCGACATCGACGCACCGGTAATCCGAATGACCGCCGAGGAGGCGATTACGGAGCTGCGCGCCAAAATCG
>JACCSI010000573.1 GCA_013813075.1 Acidobacteriota bacterium
TCATCACGCACCATCACCTGCACGATCTGGGCAAGCTGCTGTTCGCGTTTCTGATGCTGCATGCGTATCTGTCGTTTTCACAGTTCCTGATCATCTGGTCGGCGAACCTCGCGGAAGAGATTCCGCATTACCTCGTGCGCTGGGACAGCGGTTACCAATACGTCAGTCTCTTCATCATCCTCGGTCATTTCGCCCTGCCGTACGTGCTGCTGCTGTCGCGCGACATCAAGCGCGATTACAAGCGCCTGCGACTGATCGCGACCTGGATTCTCTTTGCACGCGTGGTTGATTACTACTGGCACGTCGCCCCCGAGTTCCATAACGAAGGCCTCGATGTGGGGATTCTCGACGTCGCCACGCCGATTGCCATCGGCGGCGTGTTTCTTGCCCTCTTTGCGGCGAACTTGAAGCAGTTCTCGTTGTTGCCAGTGAACGATCCGGGCTTGCCGAAGGCGATCGCGCATCACGTTCATTGATGGCAACAAAGTCAGTAGGCACGGCGGGTCCTGGAGCGGCCGTCAGGGAAAACAACATGTCGACGAACGATGATCTCGAATACGGACCGACACCGGACGACGCGGAGTACGAGCACACCGACATCGAGCCGTCGATCGCGAGCAAGTTTGCGGTGTGGCTCGGCGTGGCGATGGCGCTCTCCCTTGGGATCGTCTACGGCACCTTCTGGCTGTTCGAAGGACAAACTGAGGACGCCGACAGGGCCGCGATGCAATACCCACTGGCGGTCGGCCAGATCAAGGAGCCGACCGGACCGCGTCTGCAGGTGCAACCGTTCAAGGATGTTTACCAGTTGAAGAGGGCGGAACAGGACAAGTTGACGTCGTATGGCTGGGTCGACCAGGGCACTGGCGTGGTCCGCATTCCGATTGAGGACGCGATGCGGTTGATCGGCGAGCGCGGCGGGATCTCCGCGAGCCAGCCGGCGGCGGATGGCCTGGGTAAATTTGTACAGGATTCCTCGGCCGGCAGAACGTCGGCCCCGCGCCACTGACAGCAGGCCCAGGACACCGGGGTTAGAAATCAGGAAGTAGGAAGTGCCAAAACCATTTTTGATGGCGGCGTTGATTGCAGGAGCGGTGGCGACCGCCTCGGCGCAATCGAACATTCCAGGCGTCAACCCGGATCCGGGCGTGCCGTCGAGTCAAATGCCGTCGGTGCTGTCGCAGGTCAGCTTCGATCAGCGTCTCAACGAGCAACTGCCGCTCGACACGCCGTTCATGGACGAGGACGGGAGGCCGGTGCGGCTCGGCAATTACTTTGGCACCAAGCCGGTCATCCTGGCGTTTGTCTATTTCGAGTGCCCGATGCTCTGCACGCAGGTGCTCAATGGCCTGACGACGTCGCTCACCATTCTCGAAGAAGAGGTCGGGCGCGAGTTCGATGTCGTGGCGATCAGCTTCGACCCGCGCGAGACGCCGGTTCTGGCGAGTGGCAAGAAGAAGTCCCATGTCGATCGCTACAAGCGACCGGCATCGGCCAGTGGCTGGCACTTCCTCACCGGCGACGATTCGTCGATTAAAGCCGTCACCAAGGCGGCGGGCTTCAACTACGTCTGGGACGACCGCACCCAACAGTTTGCCCACCCAAGCGGCATTGTCGTGGCGACGCCGGACGGGAAGCTGTCGCGCTATTTCTTTGGCATTGATTACGCGTCCCGCGATGTCAAGTTTGCACTGATGGAATCGTCGGCGGGACGAATCGGCAGCGTCATCGATAACCTGCTGCTCTACTGCTATCACTACGACCCGGCGACCGGATCGTATGGCTTCGTCGCCATGGGCGCGGTGCGCATCGGCGGCGCCGTGACACTCCTGGCGCTGGTGGGATTCGTGGTCGTGTCGATTCGGCGCGAGGGACGCGCCGGGCTCTAACTTATGTCTGTATTCGGAATCCCGATTTTCCCGGAGCAGGCGTCCTCGTTCGCGAAGGACGTCGACGCGCTCTATTTCTTCATCGTCGCGGTGTCGGCGTTTTTCGCGCTGCTCGTCGCGGTGCTCGTGGTCGTCTTCGGCGTCAAGTTCCGTCGCAAGCACGCCGGTGAAGTTGGCGCGCGCATCGAGGGCAACCTGCCGATGGAGCTGGCGTGGAGCGTCATCCCGGCCGTCATCGCGATGGTGATGTTTGGATGGGGCGCCTCGCTGTTCTACCACCTGCGCCGGCCACCCGCGGAATCGATGAACATCTACGCCGTCGGCAAGCAGTGGATGTGGAAGTTCCAGCATCTCGAGGGCCAGCGCGAGATCAACGAGCTGCATGTGCCGACCGGCCGGCCGATCAAGGTCACGGTGGCGTCAGAGGACGTGCTGCACAGCCTCTACTTCCCGGCGTTCCGTACCAAGATCGACGCGATTCCCGGCCGCTACACGCAGCTGTGGTTCGAGGCGACGAAGCCCGGCACCTACCATATGTTCTGCGCGGAATACTGCGGCACCAACCACTCCGGGATGATCGGATCAGTCACCGTGATGGAGCCGGCCGCGTATCAGAACTGGCTGGCCGGCGCCGAGGGCGGGACCATGGCGGAGCGCGGCGCTGCGCTCTTCAGTCAGCTTGCGTGCAACACCTGCCACCTCGAGACCGGTCAGGGCCGCGGTCCGTCGCTCAAGGACATCTACCTCAAGCCGGTTGAACTCGCCGACGGGTCTACCGTTACGGCCGACGAAGCATACCTGCGCGAATCCATCCTCAACTCGCAAGCCAAAATCGTGAAGGGGTTTCAGCCGCTGATGCCGACTTTCCAGGGGCTGATTAGCGAAGAGGGGCTGGTCTCCCTGATCGAGCACATTCGGTCGCTGTCCCCTAACGCAAGCGCCCCCGGTGCCCCCGCCGCCGCGGGTGCCGCGGGTGCAGCAAGCCCAACCGGCGCAACCAATCAGACGCCAGGAACGGTTCGGTAAGAACTATGGACGCAATACGCACGATTCCCGCGACGCATTACCTGAACAACGGGCATGGCCTCGCGTCATGGCTGCTGACGAAGGACCACAAGCGAATCGCGATCATGTACCTGGTCACGATCTCGTTCTTCTTCTTCCTTGGCGGTCTGATGGCCGCCGGGATTCGGCTCGAGTTGGCCACGCCGCAAGGCGATTTCGTTGCCGCCGACACCTATAACAAGATGTTCACGCTGCACGGCGTGATCATGGTGTTCTTCTTTTTGATTCCGTCGATCCCCGCAGTGCTGGGCAACTTCCTGATCCCGCCGATGATTGGGGCAAGGGATCTGGCCTTTCCACGCATCAACCTCCTCAGCTACTACCTCTACCTGGTTGGGGGTATGTTCACGCTGGGCGCGATGCTCAGTGGCGGTGTCGACACCGGCTGGACGTTCTACACCCCGTACAGCGCGGCGGCGTCAAACACCAGCGTCATTCCGACTGCGCTTGGCGTCTTCATCGCCGGGTTCTCGTCGATTCTCACCGGCCTGAATTTCATTGTCACGATTCATCGCATGCGTGCGCCGGGGATGACGTGGTTCCGCCTGCCGCTGTTCGTCTGGGCGCATTACGCAACCAGCCTCATCCAGGTGCTTGGCACGCCGGTCATCGCCATCACCATCGTGATGCTCGGGGTCGAGCGCGCGTTTGGGTTCGGTATTTTCGACCCCGCTCGCGGCGGCGATCCGGTGTTGTTCCAGCACCTGTTCTGGTTCTACTCCCACCCGGCGGTCTACATCATGATTCTCCCGGCGCTCGGGGTCATGAGCGAGCTGATCGCCAACTTCTCGAAGAAGAAGATCTTCGGCTACAGCTTCGTGGCGTTTTCAAGCCTCGCGATCGCGGTGTTCGGCTTCATCGTCTGGGCGCATCACATGTTCGTGTCGGGCATCTCGGTATACGCCGCGATGGTCTTCTCGTTTTTGAGTTTCTCAGTCGCGATTCCCTCCGCGGTCAAGGTCTTCAACTGGACGGCGACGCTCTACAAGGGCGCGATCTCGTTTGAAACGCCGATGCTCTACGCCTACGGCTTCATGGGGTTGTTCGCAATCGGCGGTCTGACCGGGCTGTTCCTCGCCACGCTCGGCACCGACATCCACATGCACGACACCTACTTCGTGGTCGCGCACTTTCACTACATCATGGTCGGCGGCGCCATCATGGGCTACCTCGGCGGGCTGCATTTCTGGTGGCCGAAGATGACCGGCCGCATGTATTCGGAGTTCCTGTCGCGGATCAGCGCCATCCTGGTGTTCGTCGGCTTCAACCTGACGTTCTTCCCGCAGTTCATCGTCGGCTACCTCGGGATGCCGCGCCGGTATCACGCCTACCCCGACGAGTTCCAGGTGCTCAACGTTTTGTCATCGGCCGGCGCGTCGGTCCTTGGCCTGGGCTACCTGCTGCCGGTCATCTACTTTGTCTATTCGCTCAAGCGGGGCGAAGTGGCTGGCCCGAATCCATGGGGAGCATCCGGCCTCGAATGGGAGATCCCGTCACCGCCCCCGACCGAAAATTTTGCGGTCATCCCGCGCGTCACCACTGAACCCTACGAGTTCACGCCGCACGTCGCCAGGGAGAGAGAGCTTGTCTGACGTAGCCGTTCACGTCGACGCGCACGGCCACCCCGTGCACGCCCACGCCGCGCACCATCCGGCGCTGCAGCATCAGTTCCAGACGATGTCGCAGCAGAAGGAATCGGCGGTGCTCGGCATGTGGGCGTTCCTGCTCACCGAGGTCCTGTTTTTCGGTGGGCTGTTCATGGCCTACATGCTGTATCGCACCTGGTACCACGACGCCTTCGTGCTCGCCAGCACGTCGATCACAATCTTCTGGGGGCTGCTGAACACGGTTGTTCTCATCGGCAGCTCGCTGACGATGGCGCTGGCGGTCCGCTCTGCTCAAATCAATCAGCGCAAGGCTACCGTCATGTGGCTGATCGCGACGATGGTGCTGGGCACGGTGTTCCTCGGCGTCAAGGTCATCGAGTACGCCGACAAGTTCGAGCATCACCACGTGCCCGGTCCGGAGTACGCGTTCATCGAACCGGGCCACGAGCCGATATTCGAGCTCGGGCCGCATGGCCGCGAACTGCTCGAGCGAAACTCGGCGGAAAGCCTCAATCGGACGACGCAGATTTTTTTCAGCCTGTACTTCACGATGACAGGGCTGCACGCGTTGCACATGATCATCGGCATCGGCCTGATGTGCGTGATTACGTGGATGGCATGGAAGGGCCGGTTTTCCAGCGAGTACTACACGCCGGTGGAGATGAGCGGTCTCTACTGGCACTTTGTCGACATCGTCTGGATTTTCCTGTTTCCTCTTCTCTACCTCATCGATCGGTCTTAGCAGCCCGTGGCGCAACTTCATCGGCATTCGAGCGGCGATGCATCCCGGCGGACGGCGTTGCTCTTCTCTCAAATATGCTCCATATTCTCGGTCGTCGCGCCTTGTCCGTCGGGCGCCTCACCGCTCTCAGCGCAACGATGCAGTTGCGCCACGGACTGCTAGCCATGTCTGGACACGTCACCTCACTCAAGGTTTACATCGGCATCTTCCTGACCCTGATGTTTCTGACAGGGGTGACGGTGGCAGTGGCATACGTCAACCTGGGCCAGTTGAACAAGGTCGTCGCGCTCGGCATCGCGACGTTCAAGGCGTCGCTGGTGGTGTGGTATTTCATGCACGTGAAATACCAGAGCCGGCTGACCAAGCTCGTTGTGGTCAGCGGCTTCTTCTTCCTGGCGATTCTGCTGGGTCTGACGATGGTCGACTACGGTTCGCGTGAGTGGGTGAACCCACCTGCGAGCCTGCAGTAAGCGCCTTAGCTGAGCCGCGCAATCACATTGAAGTGCGGCGAGCTTGCGTACTCCTCGACTCGCAGGTCGGGCAGGCGCATCGACGTCGCGCCAAGCGCCGACAGCGTTCTCAAGAACCAGCGCTCGTCAAAGGGCAATCCACTGGGCACATCGAGGATGGCCACCGCCCTTCTCGCGTTCGCGACCATTTGTCCCAAGAGGACGGCTGCATCGGCCAACGTTGTCGCAGCCTCGAGCACGCCCCGTGCCATGACGACGTCCCACTTCGTCTGGGCCGCCGGTTCTTGCCCCGCCTGTGGGCGAACAAAATCAGGTGCGTCCCCTACGGCCCACTCTCCGGTCGGCATGTCGTGTCTCGCCAGGGCAATGAGTGCGGGGTCGGCGTCGATGCCCCCGACGGCGCACCCCGCTTCATACAGCGGCAGCAGAAACGCGCCCGAGCCACAGTGCATCTCGAACACGGTCTCGCCTTCACGCAGCTCGAGCGCTTCGGCGACGTCGGCGACTAAGATCCGCCACTGATCGTCGGTGATGTTAGTGAAGCGCCTGCTCACGGACCGAATGCTCGCACATCCCGACGAGAACTTCCGACAATTCCCCTTCGTGCTGTCTACTCGGTGCGAATCGCCGTCAGCGGATCAATGCGCAGGGCTCGTAAGGCCGGTAGCAGACACCCTGCGAGCGTCATGCAGACGACGAGGCCGACAGCTGCGGCAAAGGTCGGAACGTCGGAGGCACTGACGCCGGCAAGCAGCGACTGCAGGTAGCGTCCCGCAGCATAGGCTAAGAACATCCCGAACAGCACGCCAACACCGGCCAGGTACAGCCCGCGCCGCAAAATCATCGTGACGATCTCCGCAGGCTGCGCGCCAAGCGCGGTGCGAAGGCCGATCTCCCTGGTCCTACTCGAGACGACAAAGGTCATCAACCCGTGCAGACCGACTGCCGCCAGCAGAAAGGCGACGGCTGCCAGTCCTGACAACACCCGCACCTGCGCGCGTCGCGCGGCGCTCTCCGCCCATACGACGTCCGACATCAGCCGAACATCCGAGATCGGTTGTTGAGCATCGACCTTGCGGATAATCTGACGCACTTCAGGAATCAGGCTAGACGGCGGGACCGATGCGCTGACGACCAGATCCTTCGGGTGATAGAAGATGAGACCGCCGTCCGGTACTTGGCGCGACGGCACGTAGACTTGAGGCTCACTCTCCTGCTCGAGCCCGCGAACGCGGATATCACTGACTACGCCGACGATCGTCCGGTTGAAGAGGGCAACGAACACCTCGCGACCAATCGGGTTTTCGCCGGGCCAGTGACGCCGCGCGAACGACTCGCTGACCACGGCCACAAATGGCGAGGTAGTGGAATCGGCGTGACTCAGGTCGCGGCCGCGGAGCAGCTGGATGCCAAGTGTATCGAAGTATCCGGATGTCGCTAGGCGCAGGCTGACCGCACCGTCGCCGCCGGCTTCCGGCGCTCGTCCATTGAGAGAAATGGCCCAGATTCCCCCGCGCATCACCATTGGAAGCGCGCTCGTATACGCGGCATTCGTCACGCCTGGCAGCGCCCGCACACCGGCAATGACCCGATCGTAAAACTGCTGACGCTGTTCGGTCGAGTCGTACTTCGGCAGCGGCAGCGCCGTCCGCAGTGTCAGAACGTTTTCGGTGCGAAAGCCGGGGTTGACGCCCTGCACATTCCACAGCGCCTTGATTAACAGTCCGGACGCGACCAGCAGTACCACGGACGCCGACACCTCGGCGACAACCAATGCCGAGCGCAGTCGCTCCGTTGATCGGCCCGCGCCTGTGCGACCACCCTCGCGTAACGATGACGGATCGGTGTTGCGCATGACTCGGAGCGCCGGCATGACGCCAAACCCTACGCCAGTACCAATCGTGACCAGCGCCGCGACCGCCAGCATCCGCAAGTCAACACTCGGCACGTCGGGGATCGGCATGGTCGTCGGCACCAGGCGGGCAACCAGCGGCGTGGCCGCCACGGCCAGGAGCACGCCGGCGACCCCGCCGAGCGCGGCCAGCACCAGGCTTTCCGTAAGCGTCTGGCGCACCAAGCGTTCCCATCCCGCCCCGAGGGCAGCCCGCACCGCCAGTTCTTTCTGCCGCACGAACGCGCGCGCCAGCAGTAGATTGGCCAGATTGGTGCAGGAGATGAGAAGCATGCACATCGCCGCCCCGACCAGGGCGAGCAGCAGCGTTCGAGACTGTCGCGACACCTGGTCGCGGAGCAGGTGCAATGATGCACTGGTTTGCGCGTTGTCGCGAAACTGCTTCTCGAGCTCCGCGGCGATGGCGCGCATCTGGCTGGCCGCCGCATCCACCGTGACACCCGTCCCCAGCCTGGCGACTACATGAAGAAACAGGTCGTTGCGGTCCTCCAGGTCGGAGGGCCTGAACTGCAGCGCGGTCCACACGTCCACATCCCTGGTGGGGAACTCGAAGCCGGCCGGCATGACGCCGACGATGGTGTGCGCAACGTCGTTGAGCACGATATTGCGCCCCAGCACGCCCGAATCGGCGCCAAACTTCGCACGCCATACGCCGTCGCTCAATACCACCACCGGCGTGCCGTTGGGGGCCTCGTCCACGCTGGCCAGCGTGCGGCCGTAGCGCGCGTGCACCTGAAGCACGTTAAACAGATTGGGCGTTACCAGCGCTGCATCGAGCCGTTCTGGATCCCCGGTCCCCACGAGATTGATCGAACGGGTGGTGTAGGCCGCCATCCCGTCAAATGACGTGGCGAGGCGTTTCCAATCGAGGTAGTTGGCCGGCGACACCTCGATGCGCGGAAAACCGCGCTGGGTCTGGTCTTGCCAGAGCTTGACTAACCGATCGGACTCCGGAAAGGGCAGGGGCCGCACCAGGACATGGTCGGCGATCGAGAACGCGGCGGTCGTCGCGCCGATTCCCAATGCCGCAACCAGCACCGCAGTGAACGCGAACGCCCGCGCGCGCCCAAGTGCTCGCAACGTGTACCGGACGTCCTGCGCCAGCACGTCCCACTGCACCCGCGAGGCATTGACCGCCACGTCGGCAAACGCCTCTGCCCATAACGCGATCACGACGCTCGCGCTCGACGCCTCGCGTCGGCGCCAGGCGAATATCTTGACCATCTCCTCGCCATATTCCGCCCGGAACGACGAGGGGTAGCAACGCAGCAGTGCTCTGTAGAGATCCATCACGCCTGCTCCGGGGCGAAGCCGCTCGCTGCCGCGAGCCGCACCAGAGCGGTGAGCCGGCGGGCTTCAGCGCGCGCCACGGCCGTGCCGAGCTCCGTGATGCGGTAGTATCGCCGCCGCTCGTCGTCATCCTCAGGCAACGGGCGGTCGTGGACCTCGGTCAGCAGGTCCTGTTCGAGCATGCGCTGAATGGAGCGGTAAAGGGTGCCGGCGCTCAGCCTGACAGCGCCTCCGGTGCGTGCGGCCACGTTCTGAATGATGGCGTAGCCGTGACGGTCTTCGCCGGCAACAGCCATCAGGATATGGAATGTCGCCGTCGGCAGGGGCAACAGGGTTGCGGGCCGCGGGTCGTCATGCATCCGTCAACTATATGCACAACGGCTATATTGTCAACGCATATAGCCGATTGCACCTTGGCACCGCGAGTAGTCGCTTAGCCCGGCAAGCCCGACAGTTTCAGGCGGGGTATCTTTTCCGAATAGCCCCAACACCGACAGTGATTTACACGGTTATACGCCTTGTTCCGACCGCGGTGACCTTGGGGCTGTGGGCCGTGTTCTCCGACGGGACATCGACCGACCCCGCCAACATGTTCCTGCTCGTTGCGCTGGTGACAAGCGCCCTGGCGCTCGATTCCATCCGTCGCTACTGGCACATTCGCAGCACGTCGCGGTCGCGCAAGGATTCGACGCTGATTCGTTAATCGACTCGCTTCACGTGGCGGGAGATGGCGAGCGTGCGTTTCGTGCGCGATCAGGCCGCGCGGGCCTTCCATCGCACGCCAGCTAGGCGCTCTTCGACAGAGTGTTCTGACGCAACTCCGCCAGGACAGCATCGATCATCTTGCGCGCATCGCCGAACAGCATCTGCGTGTTGTCTTTGTAGAAGAGCGGGTTTTCCACGCCCGCATAGCCGCTTGCCATGCCGCGCTTCAACACGATGCAGGTCTTGGCTTTCCACACCTCGAGAATCGGCATCCCGAAGATCGGGCTGGACGGATCGTCGAGCGCGCCCGGATTGACGATGTCGTTGGCGCCAATAACGATGGCGACATCGGTCTCGGGGAAATCGTGATTGATCTCTTCCATCTCCATCACGATGTCGTACGGCACGCGGGCTTCCGCGAGCAGCACGTTCATATGTCCGGGCAGGCGTCCGGCCACCGGATGAATCGCAAAGCGCACGTCCGCGCCGCGCTCGCGCAGCAGCTTTGTGACGTCGAACACCGGGTACTGCGCTTGTGCCACGGCCATGCCGTAACCCGGGATGACGATCACGCGCCTGGCGTTGAGCAGCAGTTCGGCCGTTTCGGCTGCGGTGATACTGCGGACCTCGCCGGCCGGGATCGCACCGGCCGCGGGCGCGACGCCTTCCTCTGCGCCAAAGCCGCCGAGGATGACGCTGAGGAACGACCGATTCATGGCCGCACACATGATGTAACTCAGAATCGCACCGCTCGAGCCGACGAGCGCCCCGGTGATGATCAGCAGGTTGTTCGACAGCATGAATCCGGCTGCCGCCGCCGCCCATCCTGAATAGCTATTGAGCATGGACACCACAACCGGCATGTCGGCGCCACCGATGCCCATCACGAGATGAATGCCGAGCAGGCAGGCGAGCACCGTCTGTATGATCAGCGGCCACACCGGCGCCGCGCCGTCCGCGGCGACGAACAGGAGCCCGAGAGCGACGCAGACGCCGACCGCCGCGAGGTTCAACAGATGCCGGGCCGGGAGCAGAAGGGGCTTGCTGCGGATAATGCCTTGCAGCTTGCCGTAAGCGATAACCGACCCCGTAAACGTGATCGCGCCCACAAAGATTCCGATAAATGTCTCGGCCCGGTGAATGAGCGCTCCCGTCCCCTCGACGTGCATGCCGGGGTCGAGGGTGACTGCAAACCCGACCAGCACGGCGGCGGCGCCCACGAAGCTGTGAAGCAAAGCCACGAGCTGCGGCATCGCCGTCATTTGCACGCGCGCCGCCAGCGCGGCGCCGATGGCGCCGCCAATCGCCAGCATCGCGATCAGGACGGTATAGCTCGTCACGCCCGGACCGAGCATGGTGGCGACGATCGCGATGGCCATGCCCGCAATGCCCAGGAGGTTGCCGCGGCGCGCCGATTCCTGCGCCGCAAGTCCCCCGAGGCTGAAGATGAAGAGCACCCCGGCGATGAGATACGCGACGGTGACGACGGTCTCTGGCATGGGCGACTAACGCCTGAACATCCGCAGCATGCGCTGCGTGACGAGAAATCCACCGGCGATATTGATTGACGCGAGCAGGATGGCGGCCGCCCCCAGCAACACGGCCGGCGATGCCGGCAGGCCGCTGACTGTCAGCATGCCGCCCACCACGATGATGCCGCTGACCGCGTTGGTCACACTCATCAACGGCGTGTGCAGGGCCGGCGTGACGTTCCAGACGACCTGCCACCCGACGATACACGCCAGCGCAAACACCGTCAGGTGCGACAGAAAGGCCGGTGGTGCCACGAAACCGAGCGCGAACAGTGCGAGCGTCGTTAGGCTGACAGTAAGAACGAGGCCAGCATTGCCCGATTTCGCAGGCTTTGGGGTGACTCCAGGTGCAGAGGACGGCGCAGCGGCCTTGACCGGTGCCGGCGGCAGATCCTTTTTCGGTGGTGGCCACACGATCGTGCCTTCGTGCACGATCAGCGAATTTCTCACCACTTCGTTGTCCAGGTCGATATGAAACTTGGCCGCGCCTCCGAGATCATCGAGGAGATACGCAAGGTTGTTGCCGTACAACACGCTGGCGGTGGGAGCAAGGCGGCTTGGTAGATCGATGTAGCCGATGATGTGCACGCCGTGCTGCTCGACCACCGAACCAGGCTGCGTCAACGCACAGTTGCCGCCGTTTTCAGCGGCGAGGTCGACGATGACCGAGCCCTTCTTCATGCTCTTGACCATGTCCTCGGTGATGAGGACTGGTGCCGGACGGTTCGGAATGAGCGCCGTGGTGATGATGATGTCGACGTCTTTGGCCTGGGCAGCGAACAACGCCATTTCCGCGGCGATGAATGCCGGGCTCATTTCTTTCGCGTAGCCGCCCCCGCCTTCACCTTCTTCCTCGAGCCTGACCTCGAGGAACTCTGCGCCCATGCTCTTGACCTGATCGCGCACCGCGGCGCGCGTGTCGAAGGCGCGCACGATGGCGCCAAGACCTCGCGCCGCGCCAATGGCCGCGAGGCCCGCGACGCCGGCGCCAATGACCAGCACCTTGGCCGGCGGCACGCGGCCCGCAGCGGTCATCTGTCCAGTAAAGAAGCGTCCGTAAAAGCTCGCGGCTTCGATCACCGAGCGGTAGCCGGCGATGTTGGCCATGGACGACAAGGCGTCCATCTTCTGCGCGCGGCTGATCCGCGGAACCTGGTCGATGGCGATGGCCGTCACTTTGGCCGCGGCCAGGCGCTCAACCAATTCCTTGTTCTTGCCGGGCCACAAGAAGCTGATGAGGGTTGCGCCGGGCCGCAGAAGGTCGGCCTCGTGAACGCCAAGCGTCGGGTGTGGCTCCGGGGGCTGAACTTTCAGAACGATATCGCCCTGGCTCCATAACTCCCGCGGGTCCACCACCACCGTCGCGCCGGCGGCGACATAGTCGTCGTCATTAAACGACGCCCCCGCGCCAGCCTGGCTTTCAACCAGAACCTCGAAACCAAGCTTCTTCAGGCGGGCGATGGTCTCAGGCGTCCCCGCCACGCGGCGTTCGCCCGGACGGGATTCTTTGGGGATGACGACGTTCATCGTGGCTGCGGGCTCGCCGTGGTTGCTGCCATCGCCTTGTTGATGGCGTCGACGGTGATCCTGGTGCGCAACTCCACGATCTTGCGACCGATCGCCAACGTTTTTTCCATCGGCAGCAGGTTGACGCCGTTGATGGAGGTACGGTTGGCCTTCTTGCGCTGCTCGATGCGAATCGTGGTCGGGTCAGCCAGGGCCATCAGCGCGTCGATGCCGTACTCCTCGTGCAGACCGTCGGACCCACTGCTCGCACCGAGCTCGATCTGCTCGGCGATGCCGTTGTCCTGAATCAATTTTTGCACCGAGGTGTAATCGTAATACTCGGGGATGAAGTAAAAGCGTGCGGGCTTGCCGTTGTACTTCGTATTGAGCGCGGCGGTGACTTCCTTCATGCCGTTCTGGTTGCCGCCACTGTCCCCCATCATGATCACCGTGGTAAAACCCATGCCGCGCAGGCTCTCCGCCATATCGTTGAGCACCGCTTTGTAGGTGGCCTGCGACAGGACGACGCTGCCCGGCGCGACGCGTTCGCCATCCGGACGGCCGGGCTCGAGCGTGACGATCGGTGCGACAAGAGCGTTGCCCAGCTTGCGTGCGATCGCGTCACCCATCACTTTCAGGACATAGTTGTGTTTGCCGGTCGCGAGGTGGGGTCCGTTTGACTCGACGCCGCCGGTGAGAATGAGCGCCGTCGTCTTGCCATTCTTAATGCCGTCGCGGACTTCCATCCAGGTGAGCTCTTCGATCCAGACACTGTCCAGTGCTTCGATTGGGCGTGGCGCGTTCATTTCCGCTTCGCGACGCGCGGTGGCGGCGGCCTGTTGCTCCGGGGTCATCGGCGGGCGCTGTCCTCCACCACCCGGTGGCTGTGCAAGGGCCGACGACGCCAGCAGGGTGAATCCAACCACCAGCAAAAAGTTGTTCACGCGTGTTCTCCGAGTATTGAGGCAGGCTGGCCCTGTTTCGTCAGTTACTGACAAGGCGTTTGAATTCCGGCGCGCTGCGTAACTTTGCGAACAGCGGATCTTCCGCGGCACGCGGCTTCCACTGTTTGGGCTGACGGCGAATCGCCATCCCCAACCACTTCAGCGCGTTTTGTGCATCCCCGGCCTGAGCGTAACGCTGCGCCATGGCGTAGTGGAGCTGCTCGGCACGTGGATTGATGTCCAGCGCCTTCTGCATCTCGGCGATGGCCTCGGCAAACTTGCCCTCGCCGGCAAGCTTCTCGGCGCTTTGCGAAAGCTCGTTTGGCACGGCCGTGGTCATGTAGAGCAGCCGACGAAGCTCCTTGAACGGATCCTCGTGGTCGTCGACGCGGATGTCAACGATGCGTTCCACCGTGTTGGTGGAATTGGGGGGCAGCGGACGGACGACCAGGATGCCCGCCGACTGCATGCCGCGCGTGTCTCCACCCTTGGCCTGCCCCGCGTCGAGCGCGTCCATCAGGCGCTGGGCCATCGAGCCCTTGCCGTGCTCATACGCCGCTGCCATCGCTTCGACCACGGCGACGCTCGCGAGTGTGTTCCCCTGAACCGAGAAGTTTGTCCCGGAGATGTGCCCGGCGTAACCGCCAAGGTGCACGGGATCCTTGGGGTCGGAATTGCGGGCGATGACGCGTTGGCCCGTAAAAACGGCCGAACGCCCCTTCGCATCGATGACCGCGACCTGGCGCGTGTCCCGGCCCGGATCTTCATCGGTGATGCGCTTGACGACTTCCTCGACAGACAGCCCCTCTTCGAGCAGGGCGATGGCTTTCGGGCCGTACGCGCGATTGGCCGAAGCCTGCGTGGCGACCGCCCCGACGCCTGGCTTGGCGTAGGGCACCGCGGCACCCGCACCGAACGCGCGAGACTGCACCCCGATGCCGAGCTCCCCCGTCCCGGGGTCGTACGCGATGATCGAGAACGTGCCGAACCAGGGATCCGCGGCGGGAGGAGCTAACTGGACAGCAGGCTGCTGAGCTAGAGCGGGTGCCGCACTGAGCGCAAGGCAGAACAGGAGCAGTCGCATACAGGCGGCATTATCCACCGAAACAAA
>JACCSI010000579.1 GCA_013813075.1 Acidobacteriota bacterium
ATTCCGGATCCGGAGACAGGCAGCGATGGAGAATCGCGCTGACCTCGGCGTTGTCTGCCGGCGGCGGCATCACCCTGAGGAGAGCCGGCGGCTTGAGATCGTAGGCGCGCGCGCGTTTCGCGTACTCAGCTTGGTCCTCCTGCCAGTACGGGTGCACCCCAACCAGGAGTTCGTAGAGAATCAATCCGCACGTGAAAATATCCGAAGCGAGGATGGGAACTGCTCCGCGGGTCATGTGCTCGATCGACCGATAATTGTCGGTTCCGACATAACCCTGATAGCCATGCCACGGGGCTTTTCGATCGGCAAGCACCGAAAAGTCAGTGTCGATGAGCTTGAGTTGGTAGCCTGATCCGAGCGAAGGGTCCTTGATCAGAAAGGCGTTTCCGGGCTTGAGATCGGCGTGGATAATCTTCGACTCGTGCAGGGCTGCAATTGCGCCCATTAACACCTTGGCCCAGGTAACGTGTCTGGCCCACACCGCTGGGTCTCTCGTCGGCGCCACTTTGGTACGCCGATGGACCTCTCGTTCTTCTTCCAGCACGTGGTCGAGGTCGCGGCCGTCGGCGACGAACTCGTAGGCCGCGAAATAGGTGCGGCCACCCCATGTTTCTTCGAACGCGTCGATGAGACGCACGGCGTAGTGTGCGGCCTTTCCGTTCCGGACCCGGTTCGAAAGCTCCTGCTGATACTCAACGAACTGTGGGTACCACACCACAGCCGGCGACGGGGACTTGTACTGCTTCAGGAATACCTGCACACCACTGGGTGAGTCGGCGGCGTAGGAGATCGCCATCATTCCCGGGCCGAACACCTTGGTGACGCGGTATCCGCGTATCGTATCCCCGACCCTGAGCTTCTTTGCCATCGCGCGCTCTCCGGTGACTTCGTCGTCTCAGAGCGCGACGGTTTCCGCTGACCGCGACACGCTGGCGGCGAGCTGCTTGAGAGTGGTGCGGAAATTCTGCGGGTCGGCGGTAAATTTCTGCAGCGCTTCCTGGGCGTTGAGCCCTTCGTACTCCACGACCTCCCACTCGCTCTTGTCGATCTGGCTGAGTCGGTCGTAGCCCTCGAAGTTCGGCGCGAACAGGCTGAGGATGATGCGGTTGGCCATGACCACGTTGGCCACGTCCTGAAGCGCGCCGCCTTTCGCCTCGGGGAGACTCATCGTCTCCTTGAATGAAGCGTCGGTGAAGACCACGACGACACGCGCCGCATCGCTGCGGTATCTCCACTTGGCTGGGTCCTCTGACTGTGCTCCCTTCGGAGACGCTTCCATCGTGGCGACCTTGTAGAGCGCATCGAGAAGCGATTCAGGCTCGTCGCCACCGCCTTGCGCCTGAAGAGAGCCGAGTTGCGCTTTCAGGGCGGCAGTGTCACGGACGAAGGGGTGATCTTCAAGCCACTCCAACCCCTCTGTCTGTGCGGCTTCGATATCTCGGTAGCCGACGACTTTGCCGCGCCAGTCGCGGACCGGGGCGGCGTTATTGGAATCCCCGGAGTTGAGCGAGTCCACGAACGTCTCGATGTTCTTGCGCAGTGCATCGATGATCGGCGACATGCTGCCGCTGACGTCAATCAGGAACACGACGTCCGCCACGCCCTTTGTTTTGGCGCGGGTCTGCGGCGCTGCCGCGGGTGACGCCGGTGCGGATTGCCCCGCCGGATCGGTAGCAGCCGGAGCGTCGACGGCTGCTGGAGCCCGCCCTTCGTCCACGGTCACAGGCGCGTCGCCGTCCAGGCCGACGGGTGCGGAACTCGCAGCCTCCGCAGCCGGCACCGCGAAAGAGGGCGCCTCAGTGGTCGGCGTTGTCACGGCAGGGGCAGTTTTCGGTTCGTCCATGTCTTCTATAGCCATCTATCGCTCCGCGAATTTGGTTGAGGTGTCTGAGCGTGCACAATTATGCAGATTGGCTGCCAGGATGCAGCGGGCGCCTGAGGGTCAGCACCCACTGGATGCCATCGCGAGACGTGCACTGACCGCGAGGCGAGCGATGCGCTTCATCTCTTCAATCCATCGAGGGCACCGCCGGGTGACACCCGGCAACCCGGGCGTGCGCGGCGAGTGTGACTCCTTGGGTCACCGTAAACATTCGTGGTGATTAGCGTCAGCTCCGTGTGGCCGCATCCTTGCTCCCCAATGTGGAATGTCTTTATACGTGACGTTGCAATATACCAAGGCTGTGCTGGTCGTGGCCGGCGTACTGGCCGCAAACTCGGTCGGCGCAGACACCCGCAGGAACCCGACCCAACAGCAACCCCCTCCCGAGCGTGTCGATCAAGACCGCCAGGTTGACCAGCAACGCCAGGAGGTGCCGATTTTCCGGGTGACGGTGGTCGGACGCACAACCGCTGCGGTGAACTATCGGCACCGCAGCGGCGCGACCAAGGTGGACTTCCGCGGCACAGTGCTCCTGCCCGCATCGCGCGGCGAAGCGAAGGTCGAAAGCAAGCAGGGGTATATGGAAATCGAGGTGGAGTTCGACGAGCTCGCACCGGCGACCAAATTCGGACCCGAATACCTGACCTATGTGATGTGGGCAGTCACGCCTGAAGGGCGCGCGACCAACCTTGGCGAGGTCCTGCTCAATGGGACCGAGAGCAAGTTGAATGTGACCACTGAGTTGCAGGCATTCGGGCTCATCGTCACGGCCGAACCCTATTTTGCCGTGTCACAACCCAGCGACGTTGTCGTGATGGAAAACGTCGTCCGCAGCGACACACGCGGGGCAGTGGAGTTCGTCGATGCGAAGTACGAACTGCTCAAGCGGGGCACCTACCTGATGGAGTCGGACGCGCGCGACTTGCCGGTGCAGCGTCTCGATCCCTCGATTCCACTGGAACTGTACGAGGCACAGAATGCCGTGCACTTCGCGCGGCTTGCCGGCGCCGACGAATATGCCACCGACACCTACGATCGCGCCCGCACGCTGCTCGCGCGCGCCGAGAGCTATCTCGTCAACAACAACCGTCGGCCGGCCATCATGACCGCCCGTGAAGCCGCGCAGGCGTCGGAGGACGCCCGACTGATTGCCATCGAACGGCGCGAGACCGAGTTGGCCGCGCGTGACCGGCGCATGATCCTCGACCGCGAATCGGCGGCGCGCAACCGTGAAGCGGCCGCCAACGCGCGCGCCACAGAAGCTGGCGAACGCGAAGCCGAAGCGATGCGCCGCGCGGAGTTGGAACGGCGTGAGCGGCAGCAGGCCGAGGCCGATCGCGCGTCGGCAGACGTCGAGCGTCTCGCCGCCGAGCAACGGCTGCGCACGAGCGAACGAAATGCCGGAGAGGCGGCAGCGCGCCTGGCACGGGAACGCGAGGAGCTCGAAGCCGAGCGCGCTGAATCGGAACGGCGTCGGATTGAGCTCGATGCTGCGCGCAGCGCCGCAGAGCGCGCCAGGGCTGACGCCGAGTCCGCCGTGCAGCAGCTGTCACGTGAGCGGGCCGCCGCTGAGGCGCGGGCTGCACAACTGGCCCGGGAGAAAGCCGAGGCGGATGCGCGCGCGGATCAGGCGATGGACGCGGTGGCGCAAGCCGAACGCGAGCGGCTCGCACTTCGCGAGAAGCTGCAGCAGCAGTTGAACATCATTCTCGAGACGCGCGAATCGGCACGCGGGTTGATTGTCAACATGTCCGACGTGCTCTTCGATACCGGCAGCGCCACGCTCAAGCCTGGCGCCCGTGAGAAGCTCGCGAAGGTAGCGGGCGTTCTGCTGGCGTATCCAACGCTTCAGATCCATGTCGAAGGTCACACCGACAATGTCGGCGGCGACGAGTACAACCAAGGCCTCTCGGAGCGACGCGCGGAGTCGGTTCGCGCGTATCTGGTGCAGGGCGGCATCTCGCGCACGGTCATCGACGCGATGGGGTTCGGAGAATCGCGCCCGGTCGTCGGTAACACGACCGCCTCCGGCCGTCAGCAGAATCGTCGCGTCGAACTCGTCGTTTCGGGCGATGCGATCGCGACACCCACCGAACGACGTCAGTAATCCGTACGCTCGGGTGACGCTCGCGTTCAGAGCGGGCGTCACCTGTTTGACGTCGTTGTCGAACCCAGCCATCCTTCCCGAGCCAATTGCCAGCCTGCGAAACTGCTACCGTCTGCAATCGGGGCCGTGACTACGAGAGGAGCGACAGGTGGCAGGCAAAGGACGAAAC
>JACCSI010000626.1 GCA_013813075.1 Acidobacteriota bacterium
CCTTCAGGTCGTCCCGCAAAGCCGTGGTCTCGCCGACGGCCGCCGTGTTCTGCGCGGCCGCGTCCACCGCGCCACCGCAGACCGAGACGAGCGCCACCATGCCGGCGATCCGCGCCGCGACGCCACCAATGCCCGCAATTGTCATTGGCAGAGTCTAGCAACTCTGCGTGGCGACCCGGCGGATCAGAGCACTGCGTTCGGTGGCGAGTTGATTGCTCAACGGTCAGGCCGGTCGGCCGAATTGTCCCAATTATCCACAGTTACAGCACGTCGACTGAATTTTGGATATCCCGAAAGCGGAAAGAACCGGAATAATAGGTGCGTGATGAATCCGCGTCACTTCGGTGCCCCCATGCGCACGACGGCGATGTGCGCGGTGGTGCTTTTCGTCGCAGGCGTCGGTCTCGGCGTGGCGCAATCAAGTCAAGGCGCGGCCATGCCGTTGGAGCCTGCTCGCAAGAGTGGTGCAAGCGTCACCCCCGCGTTCGAAGGGTGGTATCAGAATCCGGATGGCAGCTATTCGCTGTTGATCGGCTACTACAACCGTAACACCGCCGAAACGCTCGAAATACCGGCCGGGCCGAACAACATGATCGAGCCCGGCGAACTGGATCAGGGCCAGCCAACACACTTCCAAACCGGCCGCCAGTGGGGTGTCTTCGTGATCAAGGTCCCGAAGGATTTCGGCGGAACAAACGTGCGGTGGACAATCGAGGCGAACGGCGAGCGCAACTCAGTGCCGTTCACTCTCAATAAGGGGTACCCGGTGACGCCGTTCAAGGAAGCCGGGATGAGCAATTCGCCGCCCAGCCTCACGTTCGCCGGAAACGGCCCGAAGGTGACAGGACCACCCGTTGGCATTGCGGCCGAGTTGACCGGCAAGGCCGGAGAAGCGATTGCTCTCGCCGTCTCGGTCGAGGACGATAAAGGTATCGCGCCAGGCAAGTCCGCCAACGTGGCCACCGTGTCGTTTCATAAGTATCGCGGGCCTGGCGGCGTCAAGTTCGACAACACGCGCGTGTCTGCCAAGCAGCAAGGCGAGCGCATCAGCGTCAAGGCCAGCTTCGACAAAGCCGGCGAGTACATCGTGCGCGTGCAGGCGAACGACGAGTCTGGTGAGGGCGGCGGCGGATTCCAGTGCTGCTGGACCAACGCCTACGTGAAAGTGCACGTGCAATAGTCAACGGTGGGTTCTGCTTGTGATCCTGGAGTAAATGCAATGCGAAGGTTATTGAATCCGCGGATGATGGTGGCCGGAGCGATCGCGCTGTTTGCGCTCGGGTCGTCGTCGACCGCAGCCGCGTCTGAGGTGCCCGCCGCACCGACGTTCACGAAAGACGTCGCGCCGATTTTCCAGGCCAAGTGCGAAGCCTGCCACCGGCCCGACTCGATGGCGCCGATGTCGCTGAAAACCTTCGCCGAGGTGCGGCCGTGGGCCCGATCGATTCGCGCGCGCGTCGCTGATCGCCAGATGCCGCCCTGGCAGATCGATCGCGGCGTTGGCATACAGAAGTTCAAGAACGATCGGTCGCTCACCGATGACGAGCGGTTGACCGTGTTGAAGTGGATTGACAGCGGCGTACCGCAGGGCGACCCGAAGGACCTACCGCCACCCGTGAGCTGGCCTGACGATCAGGGCTGGAATTTCGCGGCGCAGTTCGGCCAGAAGGAGCCGGATTTGATCGTCAAGTCAGAACCCTTCACGATGCCGGCAATGGGGCAGGACGCGTGGGATCATCGCCCCACCCTGTCCGGCGTCACTGAACCGCGCTGGGTGCGTGCGATCGAGATCAGACCGACGACGGTCAAAGGCCGTCGCATCACGCATCACGCGATCGCCTATCTTGAGCAGGAGGAAAACGGCAAACCGATGCCGGGCGGCCTCGGTGCGCTGTTCATGGAGTGGGCCGTCGGCAAGCAGGGCGAGCTGATGCGTCCAGATACCGGCAAGCTCCTGATGCCTGGCGCGAAGTTCCGTTGGGACGTCCACTATTCGCAGGCGGGCGAAGAAATCACCAGCCAGGTGGAAATGGGGATCTACTTCTACCCGAAGGGCGAAGAGCCGAAGTACCGAACGATGCTGTCGCTCGTGCCGGCGGCGCTCGGCACGATGGACATTCGCCCGAACAGCCTGTCCCTCGCTGAAGGCTTCACGGTGCTGCGCGACAACGCGCGGATCGAGAGCTTCCAGCCACATATGCACCTGCGCGGCAAGGCGATGCTGGTCGAGGCTATTTCGCCGACGGGCCAGAAGCAGGCCCTCAGCTACGTCAACGACTTCAATTTCAACTGGATGACGACCTACGTGTACGCAGACGACGTGGCACCGCTGTTACCGAAGGGCACTATCCTGAAGGTGACGGCGTGGCACGACAACACCGCGGCGAAGGAGAGCAACCCTGATCCGAACCAGTGGGTCGGATGGGGCGATCGCACCGTCGACGAAATGGCGCACGCCTGGATCAACATCGTCTATATCAAGGACGAGGACTTCAAGGTTGAACAGGAGAAGCGTCGCGCAATGACAATGCCGCAGCAATAACGGCGGGAGCCGAACAGCGAGGCGATGAGCAACAGCTGTTTCATTTTCGCGGAGTGCATCGTCAGGGCAATTCCAGTTCGGACAGTGTGCGGTTAGCATGCTCATCACCGCGCTTGCATTGATCGCCGCCGGTGTACTCATCGCCGCAAGTGCGTGGGCTCCATGGCCGTTCGACTTCGCCGTTGCCGTGATGCCCGGGTGGCATGCAACCGTCTTCCCTCCTCCGGCGTTCGTCGGTGTACTGGTGATTCTGAGTGGTATCGTCGCGCTGCTCGCGTCCTTTCTGTGGCGGTGAGTCAGTTCCCACAACCGGCGGGCCAAACGACATCGATACGCTTCAGGGCCTTGTCGAAATCGTTCTGATTGACGACGGCGACGCCCCCGGTCAAATCAGCCAGCACGCGCAGGCTGTCCTGCGTCTTACGCACATGCTCATTA
>JACCSI010000635.1 GCA_013813075.1 Acidobacteriota bacterium
TCGCTCGTTACGCTGCAGGAGAATGAGATTGTCAAGCGGTTGGCCGCATACGCGTCGCTGGTGGCGGTGCCGACGCTGATCGCCGGCGTCTACGGGATGAACTTCGACTACATGCCGGAATTGCGGATGCGGTGGGGCTACCCCATGGCGCTGGCGATGATGGTCGCGGCCGATGGGTATCTCGTTTATCGTTTCAAACGAGCCAAATGGTTTTGAGCCAATCCATCGAGACGCGACATCGAATCCAAGCTCGTGCCAGCCACACCGAGTCCACGGCCGGCGGGTACCTGGGCCTGTCACCCCCCGGGGATGTTGATAGACAATGTTGGCAATACGCAGCCAGTTCGGCGAATGTTCGTGCGTATCTGTTGCCCAGCGGCCGGGGCGCGACGGTCATGTTGACGGTCGGATCATTGTGGAACTTTACGTAATCGCGATCATCCTCGGCCTTGTCGAGGGCGTCACGGAGTTTCTCCCGGTTTCCTCAACCGGCCACTTGATCCTGGCGGGTCATCTCCTTCAGTTCACGAGTGAAAAAGCGAAAGTGTTCGAGATCGTCATACAAACCGGGGCGATGTTTGCGATCGTCTGGGAATACCGGGTGCGGTTTGCCACGCTAGCGACCGGCATCGTCCGTGATGCGAAAGCGCAAGGATTTGTCCTGCAGCTTGCCATCGCGTTTCTTCCTGCGGCCATCGTAGGACTTCTCGCCGGCGACCGCATCAAAGAGCATCTGTTCAACCCGATCGCCGTTGCGCTTGCGTTGATTGTCGGAGGGCTCGTGATGTATTGGGCCGAACGACGGCAGCCTCAGGTGAGGGTGCCGGAAGTGGGCGACATGACCTGGCGCGATGCCTTGAAGATCGGTTGTGCGCAATGCCTGGCACTGATTCCGGGCACGTCCCGGGCGGCGGCCACGATCGTCGGAGGGCTGCTGTTCGGGCTGTCGCGCCGTGCCGCTACCGAATTTTCATTCTTCCTGGCCGTGCCCACCCTGCTGGCCGCCGGCGCGTACGACCTCTTTCAGCACCGAGACCTCCTGTCGCGTGCTGACATCGGCTGGTTTGCGGTCGGCACGCTGGTGGCGTTTGCTTCGGCCCTGGTGTGCGTCCGCTGGCTGTTGCGGTTTATCAGTTCGCATGATTTCACGGCCTTTGCGGCTTACCGGATCGCGTTCGGCGTCCTGGTGCTCGTGACAGCGGCGACGGGTCTGGTGTCCTGGACGGCAGACGACTAATCGGGGTGTGGCAGCACTTGCAGGAGCGCCGACGGCGCGATCCGGCCACGGTGCCACGGTGCCAGGGCACGAGTGATCAACGCGTTGCAGGCGGAGTATGACCAATTACGTCCACGAGTTGCGCCACGCAGCACGCGCGCTCTGGCGCACTCCGTTGTTTATGTGCTGCACCGTGTTGACGCTCGGCCTGGGTATCGGTGTTGTCACTGGGTTCTTCGCGATCGTGCATGCGGTTGTCCTGACGCCAATCGCCGCGCATGGTGACAAGATCGTCCGCATCTGGAAACACGACACCGACCGGAATATTGAACGGTTTCCCCTTTCCTATCCGGAATTGAAACTGTGGCGCGAGGGAGCGCGCAGCGTGACATCGATCGCGGCGATTAGCTATGCCGATACGGCCCAAGCTGCCGTGCTTAAGCGGCGAGCCGATCCCCGTGGCCGTTGCACCGGTCTCGGCCGACTTTTTTGACGTTGTGCACGGGGCGGTGCCGCTGATCGGTCGCTGGTTTACGGCAGCCGACGAGGGCAACGTCACCGAATTGGCACCGGTGGTGAGCGCGCGGTTCTGGCACCGGTTCAGCGGCGGCAATCCGTCCTTTGTCGGCCGTCGCCTGATGTGGCCCGGCGGCGCGCGTGCGCTGGTGGTCGTTGGCATTGCGCCAGCCAACTTGAATTACCCGAATGGGACCGATCTGTGGGTTCCCATCGATGGGTACTTCAATGCACCCGCCGGCATCGCCGACCTCGACGTGCACAGCCGGCGCTTGGCTAATTTCCACTTTCTCGGGCGTCTCGTGCCGGGCGCCACGATCGCGCAAGCGCGCACCGA
>JACCSI010000661.1 GCA_013813075.1 Acidobacteriota bacterium
AATTCTGTTGCTGGCGCAGGAGGGGTTCCTGACCGCCAACGGCCGTGACGGCACGTCGTCGTTGCTTGAATATCTGTCGCCACGATGGCCGGCGTGGACGGTGGCGCCGTCGTTTATCTACCACGAGACATCACACGCACTGCTACGCAGCATGGCGTGGCTCGCCCTGGCGGCCGGCGCGGCGCTCTTGCTTCACCGGGTGCGCACCCCCCGCCCTGGCTCGGCATCTCTTGCCACGATCGCGATCGCGTCCGGCGCGCTGGCCGTCGCCATGGTGGTCATGCCATTGCTTCCGGCATCGCCGGCCTGGCCAGGCATTGACGCGCGCAGCCGTTCGCGCCTCCCCATGCTGGATGAATTCGATACGGTGGCACGGCCCATCGCCATTGAGTACACGCCGATGCGGGTCGTCGACCCCATTGCGGTCGCGTCACGCGCATCGTTGGGCGTCGAGGCGGGCATCCGACTTGACCCGCAGCCGATCCGTGTTCTGCACAATGGTCGCTTCTCGATCCCGGCGGGCCGCTACCGCCTTGAAATTGAGTGGAGCGCGACGCGATCCCAGGAGGTGCTCGCCCTGCAGATCGGGCGCACCGGCGACCCATGGTTGCTGTGGCCGGTCGAGCCGCGCGGCGGCGAGCGTTGGTCCCAGGAATTTGCGGTGCCGATGGACATGAGCTTCGTCGGCCTGCGCGGCTCTGCGGAGTTGGAGCGCGCCATCAAACAGGTCTGGATCGTTCCCATCAGCGTGGTGGATGTCGGACGTCGCCCGCGCCTGCCCACGGTGATCGCCGCGTCCCGGTCGGGACCGGTCTCCCTGTTCTATTACGACGCCAACGCGTTTCCCGAAGCGTCGGGGTTCTGGGTCGCGGGCGGGCAGACCACCCGCGTCTCCGTCGAGCGTCCGCCTTCTACCGAGCCGCTCACGCTCCGCCTGCACAGCGGCGCCTTTGCGAATCGCCTGCACCTCAAATTGCCCGGATGGTCGCAGACCGTGACTCTACAGCCGCAGTTACCACACGAGCTCGAACTTGCCGTCGGCGGCAAGTCGCTCATCACGCTGGAGCTTTCAACCGACCGTGCGTTCGTTCCAAGCGCGATGGATCCGGCGTCGACCGACCAGCGTCCGCTCGGCGTCTGGATTGAGGTGGTGAAATGAAAGACCTTCGACGCGAGTACGCCAGTCGGTCCCTCGACGAGGCCGATACCAACCGGGATCCCGTCGCGCAGTTCCGGGTGTGGTTCGACGAGGCGCTCAAGTCGCACGTCATCGATGCCAACGCGATGAGTCTGGCCACCGCGTCCTCGGCCGGCGAGCCGTCCGTTCGCACCGTGCTGCTCAAAGATCTCGACGCCGCCGGCTTCGTCTTCTTCACGCAATATGACAGCGCCAAGGGACGCGACCTGGCGCAGAATCCACGGGCGAGCCTGCTGTTCTATTGGGCCGAGCTCGAACGCCAGGTCCGCGTCAGCGGTCAGGTCACGCGTGTTGCGCGCGAGGCCTCCGCGGCGTATTTCGCGTCACGCCCGCTCGATAGCCAGTGGGCGGCATGGACCGCGACACAGAGTTCGGAACTTCCGGACCGTGCCGCGCTCGAGCAGCAGTTTGCGGCGGTCCAACAGCGCTATCCCGAGCCGCCCGTTCCGTGCCCGCCAGACTGGGGCGGGTACCACGTCGCCGCCGAACGTATTGAATTCTGGCAAGGCCGTCCAGGGCGCCTGCACGATCGTCTGCTCTACACGCGCCACGACGATGGCACCTGGACGCGGGTGCGTCTGGCGCCCTAACGACTGCGTGCGGACACCTGGCTCACCCACCCCGGTGGAAGAGTGTTCCCTCGGCGACGAGGACCGCTTCCCCGCCCACCTGCACGCGTGACATCGCCCCCGACGCGTCCTGCGTGATCGCGATGTGAATACGACTGGGGCGCCCCATCGCGACACCCTGCCAACTGACCATGTTCCGCATGGCGTTTCCTGTCACAAGGCCGTGCTGCACCAGATAACAACCGAGTGGGCCGCACGCACTGCCGGTCGCAGGATCCTCGGCCACGCCCAGACCCGGAGCAAACATCCGGCTGTAGGCCGTCACGCCGTCGCCAAACGGCTCGGTCGTGAACAGGTAAATGCCGGTGTGCCCACCGGTAAAAGCACTTCTAATCGAGCGAAGCGCCGCCATGTCGGGCTCAGCTGCGTCTACCGCCGCGCGCGTGGTCAGCGGTAACAGGATGTACGGGACGCCGCAGGAGACCTCCTGGATCGGCAGACCGGTCGCGGTAAAAGCGGCGTCACCAACCGCTGCAGCCCGGCATGTTTGCTCCGCGGAGATCGTCGGCGTGCGAAACTCTGGCCGCAGTTGATCCATCGAGGCTGACGCGAGCCGCGCGCCGGCCCATGTCAGCTCGACGCGTGTTGGACCCACACCCAGCCCGAACACAAAGTGGGTGCGACCGGGCGCAATGACGCCCGTGTGTGCGAGGGCGAAAGTGCTACCGATCGTGGGATGCCCGGCCATGGGGAGCTCCACACCGGGCGTAAAGATGCGCATGCGCACGTCGGTGTCGAATTGCTCCGCCGGCAACAAAAAAGTGGTTTCCGAAAAGTTCATCTCGCGGGCAATGGTCTGCATGGCTCCGGAATCGAGACCGCGACCGTCACGAAAGACGGCAAGTTGGTTGCCTTCGAACTGTCGGGCAGTGAACACATCGAGGTGGAGGTATTCCAAGGGCGGCATACGATAATGGTAGGGCAGTAGTATGCTTCGCCGTCATGAGCTTGCTTCATCGGCGTCACCATCGTTTTCTCATCTGGTCGCTGGTTGCCGTCGGCACGCTGGCAGTGCAGGCACAGCAAGGGATTAGCAACAAGGACCTGCTCGACGGCCTGGCCAATCCGGCACGCTGGCTGACCTATTCCGGCGACTACTCCGGACAACGGCACAGCCCGCTGAATCAAATTACGGCCGGCAACGTCGGCCAGCTCGCGGCGCAGTGGACATTCCAGACGGGAATTACGGGCAAGTTCGAAGCGACACCGATCGTCATCGACGGCATTCTCAACATCAC
>JACCSI010000665.1 GCA_013813075.1 Acidobacteriota bacterium
AGCAGCTCGGTGAGCGGGACGAGCTTGCGCAGGTGCATCAGCCGCAGCAGCGCCATCTCCATGTTGTAGCGCGGCTGATCCGAGGTGCGCAACTCCTGTTCGGCGTGGGTCAGCAGGTCGAACGCACGCAGCAGGTCTTCGCGCGACGACAGGTCGGCAAGGTGTTTCAGGCGGTCGCGCTCGCCTTCAGAGGCAATCTCAGGATCGTCGGCGCGGGCGCGATCGACCGACAGGAGCAACAAGTCGCGCGTCGCCCGCGCCAGCTCGCGGCAGAGCAACCGCAAATCGTAGCCACGTTCGATGGCCCGTTCGACCAGCATGAACGCCGCCGGCGCGTCCTCGCTGGCGACGGCGTCCAGCATGTCGAGCACAAGGTCTCTACCCACCAGACCAAGCACGGTCACGACATCCTCAACGTGAATGGCATCACCCGCAAACGCGCGCACCTGGTCGAACGCGCTCAGCGAATCGCGCATGCTGCCTTCCCCGGCGCGCGCGAGCAGCAGCAGGCCAGCCTCGGCAATCTCAATTCCCTCTTCGGCGGCAATGTGTCGCAGCCGCTCGGCCACGGTCTTGGCCGCGATCGTTCGGAACTCATACACCTGAGATCGCGACAACACCGTATCGGGAATCTTCTGCAGCTCCGTCGTCGCCATCATGAACACCACGTGCGGCGGCGGCTCTTCGATCGACTTCAGCAGGGCGTTGAACGAAGACGAGGACAACATGTGGACCTCGTCAATCAGAAACACTTTGTACTTGTTGCGAACGGGAGCGATGGACAAGCCTTCGATGATGACTTCGCGGACGTTGTCAACGCCGGTGTGTGTCGCCGCGTCGATCTCCAACACGTCCATGTCGCGCCCTGCGGCGATCTCCACGCAGGCATCGCATTCGCCACAGGGTGTGGGCGTCGGGCCGTTGATGCAATTGAGAGCTTTGGCCAGCACGCGAGCCGTCGTCGTCTTGCCACAGCCGCGCGGGCCCGCAAACACGAACGCGTGCGCGATCCGGCCGCTCTTCAGCGCGTTTGTCAGCGTGCGTGTGACCGCCTGCTGGCCGAGGACGTCGTCAAAGGACTGCGGGCGCCACTTGCGGGCAAGAACCTGGTAGGCCATTCAGGAGTTCACAGTTTGGCAATCAGAAGCTCGAGTTCAGGTGTCAGTCAATCACTCGCCATCACTGTGTACTTGAACTGGCAGCTGTGAACATCGGTGCTGCGGATCCTACCGCGACCCGGAGGGCCTGCACACATCCCAGGTGTCTCTTAGCGCTGCTGCCTTCCGGCCCTGACGCGATTCGCGACCCGTGGGGATTGCACAAGTTCCGAGCCGCGGTACGGCCCCCCGGTTGCGACCACCGGTGGTTGGAACGAATTTCGAGTCTATCACGCTAGCTCTGCGCGCGGGCATCCACCGCACGAGGTGTGACTAATATGGGTAACGTGAACGGAGCGTTCGTGCGGGACGCAGCACCCGTCTGCGCCAAACATGCCGTGTGCGGCCAAAGCAAGGACGGTACCCTGATTGCAAGATTGGGACCGAGCCTCTCATTTTGAAACTCGACACTCTCGAACTTCTCGGTCACTCGTCGGAGTCCGTTCTGGGCAGCAACGACCGTCTGGAACTGCTGCTCACCACCGCCCACATTCTCGTCATCGACGACGAGCCGATGAATCTGACCCTGATTACAGGGATGCTGCACTTCGCCGGCTACCGGAGTGTGACGACGCTGAGGGATGCCCGAGAACTGGAGGGGCGCTTGCAGTCGGGACATCCCGATCTGGTCATTCTCGACCTGCACATGCCACATCGCGACGGCTTCGACGTGATCACCGCACTGCAGCCCTGGATCGTGGCCGAACACCTGCCGGTGCTCGTCGTAAGTGGCGACATCTCCGCCGACGCGCGGCGGCGTGCGCTCGCGCTCGGGGCCCGCGACTTCCTGACCAAACCGTTCGATCTCACCGAGATGACGCTGCGGGTGCGAAACCAGCTCGAGACGCGACTGCTGTATCAGGATGTTCGCAAGCAGAATCGGGCACTTCGGGAAACCGTCCACGGGCGGACCGTGGAGCTCGAGGAAACCCGCATCGAGATGCTGGAGCGGTTGGCGATGGCCGCGGAATATCGCGACGACAACACCAGTCGTCACACCGAACGCGTCGGCGCGGTGTCGGCGCACCTTGCGGCAGCGCTGGGTCTCCATCCCGACGAAGCCCGGCTGATCCGCCGCGCATCCGCGCTGCACGACGTCGGCAAGATTGGCATTCCAGACGCGCTGCTGCGCAAGCCCTCCAGGCTGACGGATGATGAGATGGCCGTGATGCGGACGCACACCACGATTGGCGCCAGCATCCTCGGCGGGAGTCATGCGCTGCTCCTGCAGTTGGCGGAAGTGATTGCGATTTCGCACCACGAGCGCTGGGACGGCATGGGATATCCGCGAAAGACCGCCGGCGCGGACACGCCGCTGGTCGGCCGCATTGTCGCCGTCGCTGATGCGTTTGACGCGGTGACCAACGATCGACCGTATCGTCGCGCGCTGTCGCTGCGCGACGGCATCGGGGAGATGGCCGCACATCGAGGCACTCAGTTCGATGCGTCCGTCGTCGATGCCCTGCTGCGCATCAACTCCACACTCGACCACCACACCATTTAAGAGAATCCGCGGCCGATCGCCAGACTAAGCGCGATGCAGAAGATCAGCCGCCAAGCTGGCGTACAGATCCACCGCGCGGAGTAGTTCAGTGACATGCACGTGTTCGCGATCGGTGTGCGCGACGTGGATCGATCCGGGGCCAAGCAGCAGTGGGGTGCCCCACTTGTCGAGAAACGGGATATCGGTGGTGTAGGCAAACACGGCGGTGTCGAAACCCTCCGCGGTCATGAGCTTCATCGGCGGTACTTCCAATACCTCTTGGATCGCGACCCGGCCTGCCACAGCCCGCGTCAGCACTTCGCGCAATGCGTGGTGGTGGCCGACGCTGCGGAACACGATTTCCGCTTCCGCGTGCGCGGGGATGACGTTTGGCGCAACGCCCCCCTTGATCACGCCAACCGTGTAGTGCGTCGTACCCAGGGCGAGGTCGGTCGGCCATGCAGCGACACGCAGCGACATCAAGACGTCCAGCAATTTCTCGATCGCCGACTCGCCAAGCTCCGGATACCCGGTGTGGGCGGCCTGGCCCGTGGCAATCAGTCGGATACGGAACACGCCACGCGTCGCGGCGCCCAACCGATTGTCGGTCGGCTCGCCATTGATCAGAAAGCGCGATGGCGACGCAATGGTATTGGCGGCCATTGCGCCGTCGCTGCCCCGCTCTTCACCGGCCACAAACACGAGACCAACACGCGCCTCGCCGCTGGCGCGCAACTGCTCTGCCGCGGCCACCTGCGCGGCGAGAATACCTTTCGCATCGCAGGCGCCGCGTCCAGACAGCACGTCCCCTTCAAGCCGGCTGGGAAAGAACGGCGGAACGCAATCGAAATGCGTGGAGAACACCACGCAGGGTTCCGCTAGGGTTGCAATCACATTTCGGCGACCGTCGCCGAGCGGTTGTTCCACAACGGCATAACCACGCCCGCGCAGAAACGCTGCAAGCACGTCGGCGACTTCGCCTTCGCGGCCGGTGGTGGAGTCGATGTCGATTAATTGTCGCGCCAGCGCCACTGGAT
>JACCSI010000675.1 GCA_013813075.1 Acidobacteriota bacterium
TTGGCCATCGGGGTCGCATCCGCGGCCTTGAGGTGCATGTTGCCCTTCAGCATGCCGTTGCCATGACCGAACAGGACGAGTGGGCAGCGGCGGTGATTATGAATATTCGCGTCGGCCATCGGCGACCCGAAGATAATCAGCGACTTGTCGAGCAGGCTCTGCTCGCCTTCCATCGTCGTCTTCATCTTGTCGAGGAAGTAATCGAGCTGGCTGATCCGGTACTTGCAGATCTTGTTGAATTCCATGATCCGGTCTTCGCGGTTGCCATGGTGCGAGGACGGGTGGAACGGCTGGTTCGATCCGCTCTCCGGGAACACGCGGTTCTGTGCGTCGCGACCTGTCTTGAACGAGACGACGCGCGTCATGTCCGACTCCATCGCCAGCACCTGAAGGTCGAACATCAGCTTGATGTGGTCCGAGTAAGAGTCCGGCACTCCGGCGGGCGCATCGGGCAAATCGCGCGGTTCGCCACTGGTGTTCCGCGCCTCGATCGCCTGAATGCGGCGTTCGATCTCGTTGACGTTATCAAGATAGCGATCCAGGCGGGTCCGATCGCCGGTGCCCAGTCCCTTGCGTAATGTGGACACCTCGTCCGAAATCCAGTCGAGAATGCCCTTGCGGCTTTCGCGCCGGGCCTTGCGGTCGGAGGACGTGGTGCCCGAGCCGAATAGCATGTCGAAGGCCACCCGCGGGTCGCGAATCATCGGCAGCGGTTCGTTGGGCGACGCCCAGCTTAACGAATCAGTGTACGCACATGAATAGTTATAGGTACAGCCGCCGGCCTGGTCGAGGTTCTCGATGCAGAACTGCATCGACGGCAACGGCGTCGCCTGCCCGAACTTGCGGGCGTAAATCTGGTCCAGCGACGTGCCGGCGTGAATGTCCGAGCCCTGAGTCTGTTTCGGCTTGGCCTGGGTGAGGAAGACCGCCGTCGACCGGAAGTGGTCGCCGCCAATCTCGGGCAGGGCGAACGCCTCGGCATTACGACAATCGGTGTTGCTGATGATGGTCATGGCGCTGCGGTGCGCCTCGAGCGTGCTGAGCGGGTTGTCCGCCACGAGTGTGAAGTTCGGTCCGGTCTGCTCCGGAGCGAACAGGTGCTTGGTCGCTGCCCAGTTGTTGCAGCCGGCCAACCCGTGCACCTCTTCGATGCAGATCAAACGTGTCCGCTCGGCAGCACGCGTTTTCGCGAACACGCGGCCGGCAGGCACCATCGCGTCCAGGAATGGCAGTGCCACAGTGGCACCCACGCCTCGGAGAAAGGTTCGGCGGGGTATGTGCTTTCCTGAGATGAAGGACATCGTCTACGTCTCCTCGACAGTGATGGTTAAACGCACCGCGCAATAGCGCGACGGAGCTTCGATTACCGACTGGCAGCGGCCTCGGTCGTGGCCGCTGCATCAACTCGCTTCATGCGGAAGGGATCGCTCTTCACGATCCCAAGGATGAAGGACGACATTTTGTACTTGTCGACTTCTGCTTTTTTCGCGATGGCGCGAATCGTCGGCTGGTCGAAGTGCTCGACACGGCGACCAAGCGCATACGCCATCAGATTCTCGGTGAAGGTGCGCACCAGCGGCGTCGGCCGCTTCAACAAGGCGCTGACCAGCTCCTGCGGCGAACTCACGGGCGACCCATCGTAGAAGTCTCCGGAGGTGTCGAGCGGACTGCCGAATTCGCGCGCGCGCCACATCCCGGTGACGTCGAAATTGTCGAGCGACAGGCCTATCGGGTCCATGAAGCGGTGGCACGCGTTGCACGTCGGATTGGCGCGATGGATTTCCATCCGCTGCCGCGTCGTCAACATCCGGCCTTCCTTCGCTTCGCCCGCGGCTTCGAGATCCGGAATATTGGGCGGCGGTGGGGGCGGGGGCGTCCCCATCAGCACCTCCATCACCCACTTGCCACGCAGGACGGGAGAGGTGCGGTTGGCCAGCGACGTCTGCACCAGCATGCTGCCCTGACCGAGCACGCCGCGGCGGCGCTCGTCGGGATACGGCACCTTGCGGAACTGATTGCCGGCGACGCCGGGAATGCCGTAGTGACGCGCTAGCCGCTCGTTGAGGAACGAGTAGTCGGCGTTGTAGAGTTCGAGCAGACTGCGGTCTTCGCGAACAAGGTTCGAAAAGAACATCTGCGTTTCGGTCCGCATCATCTCGGCGAGGTTGTCGTCGAAGTTCGGATAGAAGTTCGGATCCGGTTTGACCTTATCGATGTCCTGCAAGCGCAGCCACATCGACGCGAACCGCGAGCCGAGCGCTTCCGATCGCGGATCGGCCAACATGCGCTTGGTCTGCTGTTCGAGAACAAGCGCATTCGACAGTCGGCCCTGGGTGGCGAACGTCACCAGTTCCTTGTCGGGCAGGCTGCCCCACAAAAAGAAGGAGAGCCGCGACGCCAGGTCGATGTCCGACACGCGATAGTTGCCAGCACTCAGGGTGTCGGCCTGGCGCTCGATACGAAAGATGAAGTTTGGGCTCGACAGAATAGCCTCGAGCGAAGACCGTATTCCACCTTCGAAGCCGCCCGTGTCGGCGCCCTTCTGGTAGAACGGCATCAGCCGGTCGGTCTCGCGCGGATCTACGGGGCGTCGGTAGGCCTCGGTGGCTAGTCGCGTGATGATCTCGCGCGCGCACTTGACTTCTTCGTCATGCGAAGTGGGACGGCAGGTGAAGAGCTTCTGTCGCGCCGGCGTCTGCGACACCCCGCTCGTCTTATAGGGACCACGGATGATGAGGTCGCGCACGTGCGGCAGCGTGGTGATGCCGCCGCCACCGGAACCTCCACCGGCAAACGACCAGTCGTGCGGCCGGATCAGATCTTCGTACGGTCCTTCGGTGCGGCGGACGAACGCCGCAGCAATCTTCTGCTGGCCGGCCTTGACGACCACCGGCTCCGTCATGATGTTGTTGGCGCCGCGACCATCCGCGCCGCCCGCGCCCATCGTTTCGTACGGGAGAAGCGCGATCCGCTCGCCGTCAATCGAAAGATCGAGGTCTTCGTAGCGCGCGTTGTCGCCGGCGTTGATCGAGACTTCGAACACGTATTCGCCGTCCGCAGGGAACACG
>JACCSI010000677.1 GCA_013813075.1 Acidobacteriota bacterium
GCGCGTCCCGTGCGCGTCGCGGCGGTCATGTCACGGCGACGCGGACTTCGACGCGCGTGCGCAGGCCGCGTGGCGGCGAGACGCTGAAACTGAAGCGCGCGCCGTCGGTGACGCCGGCCGGCACCGACACGGTGAGCGTCTGATGATGAAAGGCGTGGCCGGAGCCTTGGCACGGTTCGCACGATTCGCCCCAGACCTCGCCGCGACCGCCACAGCTGCCGCACGTGGAGCGCACCGGCAGTTCGATTGGCACGGCCGCGCCGACGCCCGCCTGGCGGCGCGACAAATGAATCTCTGCACGCAGCCAATCGATGGTGACGTCGGCGTCGACGAAGGCGTGGCGCATGCGTGCGACTTTGTCGCCGAGCGCGGGGAAATCAATCGCGACCTCGTCAGCGAATGACCGATCGAATTCGCGCTCGATCGCTGGTGATCGCTCGAGAGCGATCCACGATTCGTCAACACGCCAGGAGTACTTCAACGTCCTGGCTCAAAGCGTAGCAGCCCTGTGATGGTTGTCAATATCGGGCTTGGCGCAATACACTCTCGGAATCGTGGAGCAGAAGGAATGCCCACTGTGCGCCGAGAGTATGCGCGTCACGACACGCGAGACGGTGTCACGCGTGCCGGGAAGCGCACAAGAAATTCGAACCGTGGTCCGGGAGTGGGTGTGCCGGGAGTGCGACTACTTCGAGGAGGTCGACGAAACGTCTCGCGACCAGTAGGCGTGCCCGGTCTCAGCTTTCAGCTCCCGGTTGTGCCGAAAGCCGATTGCTGAACGCCGAAAGCGGTGGGATTGCGTCTTGAGAGGCGCGCTACCGCGCGCCAATTGTCAGCAGAACCTCGCGGCGCAGGGTGTCTTCCACCTGCGAAAAATCCAGCGCGGTTTCACATTCGTCACACAGCACTTCAAACACGGCGGGACGGCTCTCTTCCGTGACTTCCACGCGATCGCCGTCAAGCTGCACCACGTGCATCTGAAGGGTCTTCACCTGAAAACTGAGCGCATTCCCGCAGTTCGGGCAGGTCAATGCCACGCCTCGAGCTCCTCTCTCCAACAACCCAAAGCCGTCGTGGCCGCAAAAAGCGCGCCATCGCCTTGGTGTACGAAAAAGAATTGTACGGCACACAAGAGGCCGAACGCACTATTTAATTCCGATATTTTGCAAGTTCTGATGGTTCACCGCGTTTTCACCTCTATCGGCTGAGCCGGTCTGAGTCCTGATTACTGAGACCGAGCACCCGGCCCGGTTGGTGCTGTGAGTAGATGCAATGCGGTCCACGGGCTTCAAGTGAGAGAAGTTCCGTGTCCAGCGGTTGCGTGCGGTACACCGCCGCCACGCAGCCACACGGCAGCGCGTGCAGCGCGTCAAGCGTGTAATGAAGCGGTTGACGAGCGCGAATCTCGGAGGAATGTCGCATCGGGGGCTCCAGCGCAACCGTGTCCTGGCAAAACACGGCTCCAAGGGCGTTACTAAGTTAGACGCCTGGTCCGATTGAAAGTTGCTCTGTATTCTCCGGATAAATCAGGAGGCCCTCGACAGGCTCGTCCGGAAAGAGCGCTCGCGCGGCCGCCAGATACACGTCGAGCTGGCGTTCGTGCTCGGCCGCACGACGCCCGGTTTTGAATTCGAGTATCTGAATTACACCGGACGTGCGCTTGACCACACAGTCGATCGTGCCGCGCACAATCGTGGCATCGTCTCGTCGCCACGAAAACGGCACTTCGTGACGTCGCCAGACGACCGATGTGGACGCACCAAAAATGTCGCGAATCTCGGGATGGCCACGGAGCGCGCTCAGTGCCGCAGTCGCGCGGTCGACAAATTCGGAAAGGTCATCGATCAGCGCTCGCTCGTCATCGCGGAGCAATCGTTCGAGATTGTTGACGACGCCCGCCTCAAGTGCGCGATGCACGAGGACGCCGGCTTCAATCGAGGACGACCCCGGCGTGAACTGGCGCCGCTCGTCCACGGCCAGTGCAGCGTCGTGCGTCGTGGCAGCAATGCGACGAATGCCGCCGGCGTGCAGCGGCGTGAAGTCGTCGACGCGGTTCGGCGCGGCTTCCGCCGCGTCGGTCATCGTCGTCAGTTGCTCGGCACGCTGGACCACGCGAAACTGATGCGTGCCGCTTGGTCCAGTCCACCCCAGTGTCATATCCGCTGTGGTTGCGGCGGTCTCCAGCAACAGCGCCATGCTGGCAGGCAACGTCCGTCCCAGCCCCCCTTTGCCAGGCGCAAATCGGCCGTTTTCGTTCATCGTGGCGGCGAGATACAGGCGATCCCGGGCGCGAGTCAGCGCGACATAGAGCAGGCGCTTGCCCTCCTCGCCCTCACGTGCCTCGAAATCGCGGTCCGCATCGCTTTCGTGCTCGCCGATCGCAATCGACGGCTCGATGACCTCGTCTCGCCCAAACGGCGCCGGGACAATACGAATGGGGTCTGGCGACCCGCCGCTGCCGCGCTGGAGGTTTACTGCGAACACGATGGGGAACTCGAGGCCCTTGGCGGCATGGGCGGTCATGAGGTTGACGGCGGCGATGGCGTCAATCATCGCGTTGGACTCGTCACCGCCGGCAACCAGCTGGGCGAAGTGGTCGACGACACGGCCGAGCGTCGCGTAGCCACGATTCTGAATGCGCCGCACCAGACCACGCACTTTTTTCAGGTTTTCACGTGCCTGCCGAAATGCCGGGCCGGCCGTCTCGGCCGCGTAGGCCGATTCGGCGAGAACACGGTCCAGCAGCTCTGATGGTGGCAATCGATCGACCAGCGATAACCACCGCGGCATCGCGGTTCGGAGCAAGCGCAGGCGCTGCCGATCAGTCGGATGGAGTTCCGAGACCACCGCGGGTTCGTCGCCGCCGCTGACGGCGGCCGACAAGGCTGGCGCCAGGCGCTTCAGCGCTTCGTCCGACACGCGTACGAATCGGGAGCGCAGCAATGCCGCGGCATTCAGCTCCGACTGTGGCCGCGCGAGAAAGGACAGCAACGCGACGACGTCCTTGATCTCATCGGCATCGAAGAAGCCCAGTCCCTTGTACACGTAGTACGGCACCCGCCGACGCGCCAGTGCCTCTTCGAACAGTCGGTGTCCTTCACGCGTACGAAACAGGATGGCGACGTCTCCCGGCCGCGCCGCGCGCCGCACGCCGGTGTCGCGGTCTCGCACGGTTGCCCCGGTCGCGAGCAGCCGGGCAATCTCATCGGCAACCGTCTCGGCCTGTTGCTCGTCAGACCCACCCGCGACCACGCCGAGCGCCTCGCTAGTAATGGATCTCGAAGCGTCGCCCGGTCCAAGGGGAAAGATGTCATTC
>JACCSI010000689.1 GCA_013813075.1 Acidobacteriota bacterium
GATTCTGACGCTGTCCGTGATTACCGTCGCCGACCGGATCTATTACACCTACCTTGCGCTCAATAAATTACCGCTGCCGTCCACCGCCGGCCTCGCGGGCTGGTTCTGGCGCGCCTTCTTCTGGCGCGACGACCGCGCGACTATCGCCTACGATCTGTGGGTCATCGCCATCCTCGCGTTTGTATGGCTGGTGCCGCCGGACTGGCTACGCGACCCGGCGGCGACGGGCATGGGTCTGCTGGGCCTGGTCGGGCGGTAGGGCCCGCGCACGAGCGGTCCCCACCCTCGTTACGACGCCTTCCGCTTTTTCGCCACGGGCTTGGCGACGTTGGCGATCGCGGTCTTCTTCTTCCCCGCGCTCACCTGATCCAGACTGCGGCGCAGGGCTTCCATCAAGTCGACCACCTTCGGCGGCGCTTCCTCTGCCGGCGCGACGAATTCCTCACCCGCTACCTTGGCGTCGATGATCTTCTGCAGGCCTTCCTGGTACTCGTCCTTGTAATCGGCAAGGTCGAGCGGACCCTCGAAGCTTTCTATCACCTGCTTGGCGAGTTTCATCTCAGCCGGTCCAACTTTACAGCGGACTTCGCGCAACTCGTCGATCTGGTCGATGGTGCGAATCTCGGCGGCGTGATGCAGCGTGTACATCACCAGCCCCTGCTTGTGCGGCTTGATCGCCACCAGCGACTCGCGGCCGTGAATGGCGACTTTGCCGACGCCCACCTTGCCCGCCATGCCGTCACGCATCACCGCGTACGCGTCGGTCGCCATCGCGCCATCGGGGACGAGGTAATAGGCGCGGTCCACGTACATCGGGTCGATGGTGTTGTCGTCCGCGAACTGCACCAGGTTGATGACTTTCGTCGATTCGGTGCGGACCTTCGAAATGTCCTCGTCGGTCATCACGACCCAGCGGCCCTTCTCGAACTCGTAGCCCTTGACGACCTCGGCCGAGGTGATTTCGCGATCACACTTCGCGCACCACTTTTTCTGATTGATGCGCGTCTGGCAGACGGCGTGAAGTTGATTGAAGGCAATGGTCGCGCTCGACTCGGTCGCTGGATAGACCTTGACCGGGATGTTGACGAGACTGACCTTCAGGTAGCCTTTCCACGTAGGGCGCGGCGGCATGGCGTCTCCAGGATGGGCCGCCGCCAGGGCGACGGCTGAGTTGTTCGACGGCGTGGCTGTCGCGCCGCTATCAGGTTCACAGTCAAAGCGCACGGCCCGCCTACACAGAATCGCGCGCATCCCGAGCGCCCAGGTGCAGGCCCGGCCCGGCGTCGATCTCTATCGCGTGCGCCGTGATTTTATCCCGAAGATGCCTGCGCACCTCGCCCAGGGCCGCAGTCGGCACCAAAAGTCGTCTCGCCTGGCTCTTGAGTCTCGAAATGACGACAAGCGTCGGTGGCTCCGCGGCTCTCCAACTAATTCCGCCGACTTGGTCGTAGGGCATGAACCCGGAATCCGTCCAAATGCCGTCCGCGTACAAGCCGCGCGTGATGCGTGTCGAGAACGGCAGCATGTACCCGAAGTACACGAACATCATCAGCTCGCCGAAGGCGTCGCTGGCGAAGCGCTTGAACCATTCCAGCAGGGGCGGATCGCCGCGCAGCGCAAGATAGGCCTTGAGCAGGACGAGCAGTCCGAGCATGACGCCAATTCCCAGGCTCATCGCAAAGAGCGGCGGCTTTGGCGCCGGCCAGGTAATCAGGGCGGTGCGGCGGCGTTTTCCCCACCGCGCCAGCTCGAGCGCGAGACGCAGGTTGGCGACAAGAAATCCTGCGCCAAACAGCAGCAGGATCTGGCCGAGCACCGCGTTCACCGTCATCAGCCCTGCGCGGCTGCCTGTGCAGCGCCGATCGTGGACAGTGTCGGGTCAAAACATCGCCGACAGCGCGCTTCATAGGTGCCGGTCGCCCCCAGGAGCACCCGGTCGCTGCTCTGCACCAGACGCTGCGTGTGATTGGCTGGGTTGCCGCAAACCATGCAGATGGCGCGCGTCTTCGTGATGTATTCGGCGACCGCGAGCAATTGAGGCATCGGCTCGAACGGTTTGCCGAGGTAGTCCTGGTCGAGGCCCGCGACAATGACCCGGACGCCGCGCGAGGCCAGCGTTCCGCACGCCGTTGGTAACCCCGCGTCGAAGAACTGCCCTTCGTCTATGCCCACAACTTCGGTGTCCGCTCTGACCTTAGACACCAGATCGGCCGAACCGTGCGCCTGCTCCGAGGGGATTCTGAACTCGCTGTGCGAAACGATGTGATCGTGGGCGTAGCGGACGTCAACATCCGGCTTGAAAATCTGCACGCGCTGCCGCGCGATCTGCGCACGGCGCAGGCGGCGGATCAGTTCCTCGCTCTTGCCGCTGAACATGCTGCCGACGATGACTTCGATCCACCCCGCGTCGGGGGCGCGGACGACATCCATGCTTCGATTATAGGACTCGACAGGGGCTCCGCCCCGGCGACTCGTAGGCAGCACTTCTTCGTGTGATTGCCCTACGGGACACC
>JACCSI010000698.1 GCA_013813075.1 Acidobacteriota bacterium
CTTGCGTATTTGTCCATTCCTTACCTGTACCTCGACGCGTCGCACCAGCTCGAAATCAGCGATGCCGAAATCAGTTCGCCCGAGCGACTGCTCGACGCCTGCGTCCGGCAGCGCATCACCCATGTCTTTGGCACGCGCGCCGACATGCTGGGGATGGAATCACGTCTCATCGAGGTCTACGTGAATCCCGCCTCACGGCTCGGCGGCCGCCGCTTCTTTCGGGAACCTCCCACGGAAGAGACGGTGCTCTTCGAGATTCGCGATCGCGGTGTACGATCGGATCGTGGCGGTGGCTAGCGCGGAGCTGAAAGCGGTGGATCCTCTACGCGTCATCGAAGGCGGGCGCTTGTGGCTGCGCGGCAGCGGGTTTCCCGTGCCGGGCGCGTCCGAAACCGCGTCAGAAACGCTGTGCACCATCGGCGGACTGCCTGCGCGAGTCGTGTTTTCCGCGCCCGACCGCATGGCTGTCGAAGTGCCCGCAGGCCTCGACGGCGGGCCGACGGAGGTCAAGGTGCCGTGGCTGCCTGGGGCGACGCTGTTTGTCGAGGTCGGGGTAAAGCTTGCCACCGGGTTCCATCAGGTCGATAACCCCGCGATCGATCGAGACGGACGTGTCTACGTCACCTACAGTGGCGCTCGTGGGCAACAGGCCCCGGTGTCGGTGTTCCGCATCACGGAACCCGGCGGACCACGCGAGCCCTTTGTGATGGGCATTGTCAATGTCACGTCGATGGTGTTTGGCCCGGACGGACGGCTCTATCTGTCGAGCCGATTTGACGGCACCGTGTATCGGGTGTTTGACGACGGGCGTCATGAAGTGATGGCCTCCGATCTCGGACTGGCCTGCGGCCTGGCGTTCGCTCCGGACGGGACGCTGTTTGTCGGCGATCGCGGCGGCACCATTTTCCACATCGACGAGAAGGGCCGGACGCAGATCTTTGCCACGCTGCCGGCGAGCATCGCGGCGTTTCATCTGGCGATGGGGCCGGACGCGTGCCTTTACGTCACCGGTCCGACGCTGGGCACCTACGATCGCATCTATCGCCTGAATGCTGATGGGGGCGTCGAAACGATCGATCAGACGTTTGGCCGGCCGCAGGGTCTGGCGTTTGCGGCTGACGGCACCTTGCACATCGTTGAAGCCCTGGCCGGATCGAGCGGGGTCTATCAGATGCGTTCCACAGGTAAGACGCTCGTCGCGGCTGGACCGCGGCTGGTCGGCCTTGCGTTCGGACCCGCCGGACGGGTCGTCGTCGCGGGCAGCGACACCGTCTACGGCTTCGGATAAACTGCCCAACCCAATGTCCTTGTTCGCGAGAAAACCGATTGCCGAGCTTCTCGCGAATGAGGGCTCGGAGCAGTCTTTGAAGCGCGTGCTCGGCGCCAGCGATCTCGTCATGCTGGCGATCGGCGCCGTAATCGGCGCCGGGATCTTTGGCGCCATTGGCACCGCCGCGGCCGGCCAGGTTGGCCCCGGCGGCGATGTCATCCGCTACGGCGCGGGGCCGGCACTGATTCTGTCCTTCGTGCTGCTGGGCGGCGCTTGCGCGCTTGCCGCACTGTGTTACGCCGAGCTCGCGTCGATGATTCCGCAAGCCGGCAGTGCTTACGCGTATTCGTATGCGACGCTCGGCGAATTCGTCGCGTGGATTATTGGCTGGGACCTGATCCTGGAATACGCGGTGGGTAATGTCGCCGTCGCGATTTCGTGGGGCGATTACTTCACGACGTTACTGCGCGGGTTTGGCGTGGAGCTGCCGGTGTACTTGACGACCGGCTATCGCACCGTGCTGCTGAGTGCGAATCCCGCGGTCAGTAGCCTAATGGACTCGGCACCGCGAGTCCTCGGCCTTCCCGTTCTCGTCAACCTGCCGGCGTTTGCGATTGTGATGGCAATCACCGTATTGCTGCTGCGCGGCGCGCGCGAGAGTGCCCAAGCCAATCGCGTCATGGTCATCATCAAGCTGCTGGTCCTGGTGCTGTTTATCGGCGTGGGGCTCACTGCCATCGACCCGGTGAACTACACGCCGTTTGCCCCCAATGGTTTTACGGGCATTCACCAGGGCGCGGCCATCGTGTTCTTTGCCTACATCGGCTTCGACGCCATCTCCACGGCAGCGGAAGAAACCAGGAACCCGCAACGCAATCTGCCGATCGGGATACTGGGTGGTCTCGCGATCTGCACCGTGATTTATGTCGTCGTGGGCGTGGTCATCACCGGCATCGTGCCTTACACCGAACTTGGGGTGGCCGACCCGTTGGCACGTGCCCTCGAACTCGCCGGTTTCACCAACGTCGCCTGGATCGTTGCGCTCGGCGCGATTGTCTCGATGGCCACGGTACTGTTGGTGTTTCAATACGGTCAGCCGCGCATCTTCTTCGCGATGGCGCGCGACGGCCTGCTGCCCAGGTGGGCAGCCAGGGTAGACGCCAAGACGCGCATCCCGTACACCACCACGCTGGTCACCGGCGTCATTGTGGCGATCGCGTCGTTGATTGGCGACGCGGCGGAAACCTACGACTTGACCAACATCGGGACCTTGTTTGCCTTTGCCCTGGTCTGTGCCGGCGTCATGGTGCTACGAGTGAATGAGCCCGAACGGCCACGGCCATTCAAGGTGCCGTTTGTGTGGATCATTGCGCCGCTCGGCATCCTGGCATGCATCTACATCATGCTGGGCCTGCCGCCCCAGGCTTGGACGCGCTTCGGGTGGTGGCTCGTGATCGGTATCGTCATCTACGCCCTGTACGGCTACCGGCACTCCAATCTCAGGCGCCGCTAGCGCCTGCTCGCTCGCGACGTGGCGGCAGAACCTTCCCGGTGGGAAGCCCGTAGACGGGGGGCCACCAGCAACTGATCTATCGGAACGCCTGGCACCCTTTCATTTCTCACCATCCCAAGGGGCGACCCGCCTGCGCCACTGAACTCGGGACCAGTAAACGCGCTTTCGCACCCTGGCAGGGGACCCTGCCCGAGGATCCCGTACGTTAAACTGGCTGTTTGGGATCGCCACGAAATTCCCGGCAGTAAGCCATGCCTCACGACTGGAT
>JACCSI010000718.1 GCA_013813075.1 Acidobacteriota bacterium
CCGTGTGGCGCCGGGCGGCGCACAAGAGCTGTACGGGGTCCCACCAGACCTGACCTGTCTTGGCAAGGTGCTCGGAGGCGGGCTGCCGGTGGCGGCATACGGGGGGCGCGCCGACCTGATGGATCGCGTGTCCCCATCCGGTCCGATCTATCAGGCCGGGACGCTCTCTGGCAATCCACTCGCCATGGTGGCAGGGCTGTGGTCGCTGAAGCGGTTGAATGGCACCCTCTATCGCACGTTGTCAGCGCTCGGGCAGGCGCTGGCCGCCGGCCTGGCCGACGCGGCGCGTGACGCACGAGTGCCGTTGCAGGTCAATGCCGTCGGCTCGATGGTCACGCCGTTTTTTACACGTCAGCGCGTCCGCGATTTCAAGACGGCGGTCGCGTCCGACACCGATGCCTTTGGGATTTTCTTCCGCGCGATGCTGGCGCGAGGTGTCTACCTTCCACCGTCGCAGTTCGAGGCGTGGTTTATTTCGTCCGCACACACGCCACGCGACATTCAAGCCACCATTGGCGCCGCGCGAGCGGCCATGAAGAGGGTCGCTCGACACACGAAGTAGCAATTAGCGAACAGGAAAGAGTGGATGGCCCTGGGGGCCAGTTGACGGAAGAGTAGAACGAAAAAGGACGGAGACTGTTTGCCTCCGTCCTCTTTTTTTACGCGTTACCGGCGTGTGAGTCCGTTGATCGTCACGCTCTGATCGAGGCGCATCCGGAGAATCGTGCCCGCTGGTAGCGTCACGTCTTCACCTTGCGTCGCTGCGACCACGCCGCCGCCGCCGATGAGAATGCCAGTGATCGCGCCCTTCACACCGCCCAGGATGCCGCCGATAACGGCGCCCACCGCCGCGCCGGCGCCGATCTTTTCCGCGTCTTCCTTATAGCCGCCACTCTCGAGGGCCTGCGTCACCGTTCCGCGAATCGGGTAGTTGCGGCCGTTGACCGTCAGCTGGTCGAAGCTCAACTCCAGTTCGCCCTTGCGCTCGACGCGACCTGCGTCGCGTACCGCGGTGACGACGCCGCGCACACGCGAACCGGACGGAATAACTATGCGGCTACCCTCGCGCAGATCGACCACAGTCGTCGCCTCGAAGCGATCCTCGACGGCACTGGTGTCCGAACTCAGCGCGCGCTCGAGGCGGACGTCGAGCTCGGTACCTGACGGGACCGTCCCATTGCCGACGCCGGTCGTCGTTCGCCCGTTCCGATCCGTATTGCGTTCGATCGTGTCATCGCGATCCCTGCTGTTGGGATTGTTCGCGGGATTGTTCGTGCCGCGGCCGTATCGCCCTTCATACGTGTCGGTGCCGTTGACGCGGCTGCGGAGATTCTCAATGCGGTCTCGCACGTCGAAGTAGTCGGCTCGCGACACGACACGCTCGCGACGCAGCTTGACTTTGAGATACGTCACGTCGTCTTCCAGATCCGACAGCTCGGTCTGAAAAGACCGGGCTGCAGCACGATCGCGCTTCCGCACTGTGAGGATTTCGGAACCGAGCTGGTCGAGGTTTTGTTCCATCCGGGTCACGTCCCCGGAGGTCATGTCCTGCGCGGCGGCAGGCCCCGCCACAACGGCGACGGCCGCGACGGCAATAAGCAACTGACGAACACTGCGGGGCATGGTGTGTCTCCTTCTTCTATGTCCCAGTGAGGGGTCACAACGGCCACTCATCAAAGAAGACTAAGCAAGGAGCGGTCCACCACTGCACGCACCAGGGTGCCCCATCGCCGTTGCGGATCAGTTTCTCCATGGCATCAACCGTTCAATCCAGCTGATGCGCGTGAGATCGTTGTAAATGACCGTCACCATCAACAACATCAGCAGCATGAACCCCGCGAGGAACATCTTTTCCTTCACTTGAATGCTGAAGTCACGACGGGCGACGGCTTCAAGACCCATGATCAGGATATGCCCACCGTCGAGCACGGGCACGGGCATCAGGTTGAGGAGACCAAGGTTGAGGCTGATCGATGCCATCAACGCGAACAGCGCGACCCACCCTGCCTGGGCCGACTCGCCCGAGAGCTGGGCAATCCCGACCGGCCCCATCAGCTGCCGTGGGGACGTTTCGCCCACCACCAGGCCCCAGAGCGTCTTCAAGATCAAACCGGAGAATTCGATGTTGCGCTCGACGCTCAGGCCGACGGCTTCGAGCGGTCCGGGACGGAACGTCACGGTCTCGTTGGCGATGGTGATGCCGATGAGGCCACCGTCGCTTTCTTTGGGAGGTTGCACGGTGATGACCTGATCGGCACCACCTCGGCGGACGCGCAATAGCATCGGCGCCGCACGGTTCTTGGAAATGAGGTTCACGACGTCCTGGGAGAACACCACCCGCTGGTCGTTGATGGCGACGATGACGTCGCCGCGCTGGAGCCCCGCCTCCTCGGCGCGCCCGCCGCTGACGAGTGACGCCACTGATGGATAGACGTCGGGCAGCACGCCGATGTCGCCGATCTCGAAGCGGCCCTGGCTGGCGGGACGCACCTTGAAACGCTCTTCGCGACCATCGCGCATCACAGTGAGTTCGACGTCGCGTCCGGCCCTGGTCCCGATCGCCATCAGGAACTTGTCCCACGATGGCACGTCGTCGCCCCCGACCTCGAGAATGACGTCGCCGGGGCGAACGCCTGCGCTTTCTGCCGCCGATCCGGCCTCGACCACACCAACGGCCACGGGTTGGTCCTGGTAAGACGGAATCTCCGCGCCCTGCATCAGCACGACCGCCATCAGGATGACCGCCAGCGCAAGGTTCATTACCGGCCCCATGATGAGAATCTGGAACCGCTGCCATTTGGTTTTCGACAGAAACTCGTCGTCGGCGCCGGTGCGCTGATCTTCCGCGTTCTCGCCGGCCATCTTGACGTAGCCACCCAGAGGGATGGCACTGATGGCGTATTCGGTATCGCCGCGCTTGACACTGAGGAGCTTGGGCCCAAATCCCAGCGAGAAGGTGAAGACGCGTACGCCGTGCCAACGCGCCATCATGAAGTGCCCGAGCTCGTGGACGAACACCAGCACGCCGAGAACAAATGCAAATGCGAGGAGCGTTGTCACTGACTATCCCTTCACCGAATTGTACTTCCCGTCGCCACACCGGCCGCGTGGCTCGCAGGTGAGCCGC
>JACCSI010000721.1 GCA_013813075.1 Acidobacteriota bacterium
GTTTCGGAGCGCCCGCGGCGCCAGGCACCCGTCCGACGACGGCCCGGCAAGCAGCTCGCGAGACCGGCCGTGGCGAACGGCGTAAAGTAGGACACATGGCCAGCCCCGCTCCGAACGAGTCGCTTTGGACGCTCCGAGCCGACATCGTCAGCGCCAAGGTTTTGATTTGGACAGCGAGCGTCGGGCGACAGACTAAGCTCACACCGGAGACGCACATCTACCTGGCCAATCTGTACGATCGGTTGTCGCATCAGTACCGCCTCCGCGCGCGCCATGCCAAGGCGACGCGTTTCGCACGCCTTGCTGCGCAGCACTATCGTGCCGGCGACTGGAATGGACCACCGTTTGCGGCCGCGTTGGCGATGCCGCGTCCTGTCAAGTGGGTGTTCGTCGAGGCGGTCAGCCGACCGCACGGCACTCGGCAGCACATCGCGTAATGGCACGGCGGCGGCTTGTTGTGACCGTGCTCACGGAACTCTCTTGAAGAATGCTATGGTGCCTTGCTGCTCAGTCGATGAGAATCAAGTTGTGAGCTCTGTGGCTGGTACGTGGACAGCGCGGGCGTTTCAGGAACGCGCGGTGCTGTTCAGGACACGGAGTGCCGCGGCAATGCCTAGTCCCGCGCTCGTGACTACGACGGCCGCCAGCGTTGCGACGAACAGCACGGTGGTGTCGGTCGTGGTTTTGAGCGGTACTTGCTGAAGTGTGAAGGTGCGCAGCAGCACCACGACGCTTCCCGGAACCGTCGCCGCGACCGCTGCGCTGACCAACGCCCCCGAGGCGCGCGTCAGAGTGGCGCGTTGCCAGGACCGCAGGAGAATCGGTCCGATTGATCGCGCCACCTGCCAGCAGTACCAGCAGTACGCCGCTCGTATGCCGCGGCGCGGCACGACGAACAGTGTGAACTCTTCACACAAATCCCCAGAGACGGTGTCGGCCTCGGACGGCAGTGTCAAGCCCTACCTCTTCGCTTCATGGAAACCCCTTGCGGATGCCGTCCGAGTGCGGCACTCATGGCAATTGAGTCAGTCAGGCACGGCCGTACTAGAATGGCCCGATGCGTCTGTGCATCTTCTGCGGCTCCAGTACGGGCATCAACCCCGCGTTCGCGGAGGCCGCACGCGCGCTCGCGACCGAGCTGGCCCGGCGTCGCATTGATATCGTCTACGGCGGCGGCAACGTGGGCTTGATGGGCGTGGTGGCCGACGCCGCAATCGCCGCGGGCGGGCGCGTCACGGGCGTCATCCCGCAGGGGCTCGTCTCACGCGAGCTGGCCCATCGAGGCGTCACCGAGCTGCACGTGGTCCATTCGATGCACCAGCGCAAAGCGCTGATGGCTGAATTGTCCGACGGCTTCATCGCCCTGCCCGGCGGCTTCGGCACGCTCGAAGAGTTTTGCGAGGCCGTCACCTGGACGCAGCTTGGCCTGCACGCCAAGGCGTGCGGCTTGCTGAATGTCGCGGGTTTTTACGACGGCCTCCTCGCATTTCTCGCCCACGCGCTGCAGGAGCAGTTCCTGCGCGCCACGCACTTCGACATCGTGGTCGCCGCCGAGGACCCCATCGTGCTCGTCGATCGCCTGCTCGAGTGGCAGCCACCGCTGGTCGTCAAGTGGATCGGGACAAACGAAACGTGACGAGCGTCCAGGACGGATTCGGACGCGCTCTTTTGTCAGCCCCCTGCAGATGTTTCGTTCACCCGGGTCACCGACAGACGTCAGCCCACGAACTTATAGCCAAGGCCGTGGAGCGTGAGGATATATTGCGGCAAGCGCGGGTTCGGTTCGAGCTTCTGTCGCAGCCACGCAATGTGCACATCGACGGTGCGCGTCGAGGGTGTCGCCTGGTACCCCCACACCTCGGTCAACAGCTCTTCTCGCGAGATGGTGGCGCCGCGATGCTCGATGAAGTAACGAAGCAGGTGAAATTCCTTGGCCGAAAGCTCGACGATCGCTCCATGCTTTGTCACTTCCGCCTTGCGCGCGTCCACCAGGACGTCGCCGAACTGAAACCGCTCCAGCGTCACGCCCGAGGTTGAGGGGGCGCGCCGCAGCAACGCCTCGAGCCGCGCCAGCAACTCCATCATCTCGAAAGGCTTGGTCAGATAGTCGTCGGCGCCGAGCTTGAGCCCGACGACCCGATCGACGACCTCCGATCGCGCCGTCAGCATCAGGATCGGTGTCTGCACGCCCCGCTGGCGCAG
>JACCSI010000009.1 GCA_013813075.1 Acidobacteriota bacterium
CTGAGCACGCGCCCATAGCCGCCGCCTGCGCGCGCCTATCGTCCTTCGAGCTGACGGATCACGTGGTAGTTGTTCGCGACGACCACGGCGCCGATGACGTTGGTGACTACCATCGCGGCACCGCCGCGCCGTTGTAAGTTATTGACTCTAAAAGGCACGGCCGACGTACACGCACTGTGCGACGGCGTGCGCACACCGCGCGGACGGGGTTGCGCCCGCCGTGTCTCAGGGGCCGAAAACACCGCGCCGACGACCACCGACTGGGTCGGCAGACCCCTCTCCATCGATTGGCTGGTTTGCGCTCCGCAGCGCCTGGCCGGATATACTCGGCTAGTCGGATGCCTCTTCGCATCGCTTTCGATTTGGACGGCACCATCGCTGATATGCACACCGTGCTGCGCGCGCGTGCCGAGCAACTCTTCGGCCTGACGGAACTTTCGCAAGCGCCCGCGCGCCCCGACCCCGACCCCGATCAGGACGAAGCCGAGAGCACGAAGGTGACGGCGGACATGCATCTGACGCCACGACAGCAGGCGCAGCTCTGGGAACACGTCAGGACCGTCGAAAACTTCTGGACCGGACTCGCAGAGATGGAGCCCGGTATTGTCGCCCGGATTGCGGAGACCGCAGCGTCGCGGCGGTGGGACGTGATTTTCCTGACGACGCGGCCGCTCGTTGCGGGTGAGACGACGCAGATTCAGAGCCAGCGGTGGCTCCAGGCGCACGGGTTTCCGCTGCCAAGCGTGTTCGTCGTGCAGCGCTCACGCGGCAAGATTGCCCATGCACTGGAACTCGACGCGGTCGTGGACGACCGGCCCGAAAACTGTCTCGATGTCGCAGTCGATTCCAAGGCCAAGCCGATCTTGATTTGGGCCGGCGACCCCAAGCGTGTGCCGGCAGGAGCTAAGCGCCTGGGCGTGCGCATCGCGTCGTCCATTTCCGAAGCGCTCTCTTTTCTCATTCAACTGGACGGCCTGAAAAACGAGAAACGCGTCGTTCGGTCCATCAAGAAGTTCTTCGGGAAAGAGACGCCGGTTTAACCGGCGGCACTCAACAAACAGGTAACATTCATTCCAACATGGCGGAGCTCTATGTAGGCACGGCGCGGGCACGGCTCGGACCGGCCGCCGCACTCATTGACGCGGAGCGGGGCATCGTCGCTGCGTGCGAGGAAAACAGGTTGACGCGTGCCATGGAGACCGCCACGGCGGGTCCACCCGATCGCGCTATCGATGAACTGCTCCGCTTCATGAACCGGCAGCGTGGAGACATCTCGCGAACCGGTGCTGTCGGCGAGGACGGAGACATCGACCCGCATCTCGCACACGCTGAGTATGCATTTCGCGCTTCCGGCTTCGACCAATCGCTCGTGCTCGTGTGCGAAGCGCATCTGCCGCGCGGCTGGAGCGCATGGCAGTTTGCGACCGCAACGCGTACGGAAGTGGGTGGTGACGTTGGCGCCTATCCAATCGCCGCCGCCTATGGGCAACTGACGCAGGCGCTCGGGTTTCAGCCGATGCGCGATGAGCATCTCGTCGAAGCGATGGCGCGATCGGGACATCCTGAAGCGGCGTTGACACAGCAGCGCCTTGGCGAGGATTTCCTTGCCCTTCTGGCCGCACTCTGCACCTTCACGACCAGCCGCAAGCTGTGTCTGTCGGGTGGGCTGTTCTTCAACACCTTCTTCACGACCCTGGCGGCGGCGAGCGGCCTGTTCGACGATACCTTCGTGCCTCCGCATCCCGGCCGGAACGGGACCGCAGTAGGGGCGGCGTTGCTGCTTGGCGCCACGGGTGATGTCAGCGCCCCTTATCTCGGACCGAGTTATGCCGATCACGAGATCAAAGGCACGCTCGAGAACTGCAAGCTGTCGTTTGATCTGATGCATGAAGCGCAATTGATGGACAACGTGCTCCACGCGGTGTCACGCGGCCGACTGGTGGGCTGGTATCACGGGCGGCTGGAGTGGGGCCCTCGCGCACTGGGGCATCGTTCGGTGCTGGCCGATCCGTTCTCGCCGCACGTCCTCGAAAACCTCAACGGATTCCTGAAACGCCGGCCCGCCTACCGCGCCTACGGCGTCAGTGTGCCAGCAGCGCGGCTCGACGATTTCTTCGCGCGTCCCGACGGTCTGCAGACCGGCGCAACGCGCGTCCAGAAGTCGCCGTTCATGCAGTACGAATATCGGCCGCGCGATCCCGAGAAATTTCGCACCATTCTGCCCCCAGGGGTGAAGTCGGTGCGCGTGCACACGGTTGACGACAGCGAACCGCGCTTTCTGCGGTTGCTCGAGTTGTGGGGCGAGAAGTGCGGGACGCCGGTGCTGGTCAACACATCCTTCAACGGGTTTCACGAGCCGCTGGTGTGTTCGCCGCGCGATGCCATTCGCGTCTTCTACGGCACGGGACTCGATACGCTGGCATTGGAGAACTTCTACCTCAGGAAGTAGCGCTGAGGCCCCGTCACAACAGGCCGACGAACCGGTCGCCTTCCATCAGTTCGTAGTCAAACGCCAACGCGGATTCCGCCGTGAGATAGAACTGCTCGCCGAGCACCTGGTGCGCAGGGTGTTCGAGATACGCGCGCAGGTTCGCTTCGTTTTCGAACTCGAGAATGGCGACGAAAGGATAGCTCTCGGCGTTCTGCTGATCGTACTGACGACCCAAAGTGATGCGTCGCCCAACCCGGGCGCGATGGATCCCGGTGATGTTGTGCAGCGCGTGTTCGAGCGCGACGACGAATCCCGACCGCTCGTCAGTGGTGAGCTGCGCCTTCGGACGGAAGAGGACGACGTGGGCGATCATTCAGGGGTCAGCGGTCGATGCCCGGTTTTACTTGTCCTCGTCGCGGCGACGCTTGGGTGGTCGATCGCCGGCCGGCGGCCTGCTTCCGGGGCCTGAACTCCACGGCTTGCGACCACCGGTGCCGGAGCCGTCGCGGCCACTTGATGACCAACTCCCGCCGGGTTTCGAGCCCCACGGCTTGCGTGGGCCGCCGAAGCCGCCTCCCGGCTTCGCGCCCCTCGATTCCCCTCGCGGTGCTCCCCACGGTTTGTGGCCTCCAAAGCCGCCTCCACCGTCCCCGCGGCGATCCCTCGATTCGCCCGGCCGCGAGCTCGCGCGGGAGGGGTCGCTGGGTGGGCCGCTCCAAGGCCGGCTTGATCCGCCGCCGCCGGAGTCGTTGCCGCCACGGGAGTCGCGGTTCTGGAAGCCGCCGCGGTCATCATCCCGGCGCGGTGGTCGATCACGCCAATCTGGTCGTGGCTGTTCGCGATTTTCTCTGGGCTGTTCTCGATCCCGCGGTGGGCCGCTCGGCCGCCAGCCGCCGGACGGTCCGCTGGGGCGCTCGCCGTCGCGCCGCGGCGGCCCTTTCGGGCTCCAGCCGCCGCTGTGCGATCCACCGCCGCGCGACTCACGATTCTGGTAACCGCCGCGATTGTCACGATCGCGGGGGGCGCCACTTGACTCGCCCGACCCCCAGTTCGATCGCGGCCCACTCGGTCGCCAGCCGCCCGGCGAGCCGCCGACGCCGCGATCGTCACGTTGCCGCGCCGGACCCTGCCATGGCC